>NZ_JBAMDI010000096.1:0-43905 GCF_036961695.1 Pseudomonas sp. CGJS7
TCCTGTGGGAGCGGGCGCGCCCGCGAAGCATGTTACTCAGGCCTCGTGGCAGATGTGCCCATCGACCAAGGTATAACGCACCGCGCCCGGCAGGCAGTGGCCGATGAACGGGCAGTTCTCGCCACGGGAGAACCATTGTTCGCCAGCAACGGTGGACGCTTGCGGGTCGAACAGCACCAGGTCGGCCGCGCCACCCACTTTCAGCTCACCGGCCGGCAGGCGCAGGGCGGCAGCCGGGCCGCTGCTCAGGCGGGCCAGCAAGGTCGGCAGGTCGAGCAGGCCGTCCTGCACCAGGGTCATGGCCAGTGGCAGCAGCAACTCGACGCTGCTGATACCCGGCTCGGTGGCGCCGAACGGGGCCAGCTTGGCGTCGCGCTCGTGCGGCTGGTGATGGCTGGAGATGGCCTGGATCACCCCCGACTTCACCGCCTCGCGCAACCCGTCACGGTCGGCAGCGGTGCGCAGCGGCGGCTGCACGTGGTACAGGCTGGAGAACTCGCGCAGCGACTCGTCCGTGAGGATCAGCTGGTACAGCGCTACATCGGCGGTTACCGGCAGGCCCAAGGCCTGGGCCTGGGCGATCAGCCGCGCGCCACGGGCGCTGGTGATCTGGCTGAAGTGCGCACGCACGCCGCTCTGTTCCACCAGCAGCAGGTTGCGCGCCAGGGCCACGGTTTCGGCGCTCTCCGGGATGCCCGGCAGGCCGAGGAAGCTGGCCATGGCACCTTCGTGGGCCAGGCCGCCCTGGGCCAGATCGCGGTCCTGGGAGTGGAACACCACCGTCAGGTCGAAGGTGGCGGCATACTCCAGGGCGCGGGCTAGGGTACGGTTGTTGGGGATTTCCTTCAGGCCGTTGCCAAACGCTACGCAACCGGTGTCACGCAGGGCCACCAGTTCGGCCAGTTGCTCGCCCTCCAGGCCCTTGGTCAGGGCGCCGACCGGGTAGACCTTGCTGTTGGCGGCTTCGCGGGCGCGGTCAAGGATAAGTTCGGCTACCGCCGAGGTGTCCAGCACCGGCTTGGTCTGTGGCGGGCAGCACAGGCTGGTGACACCGCCGGCAACGGCAGCGCGGGTTTCACTGGCGATGTTGCCTTTGCGGCTGTAACCCGGCTCGCGCAGGGACACGCCCAGGTCAACCAGACCGGGCGCAGCGACCAGGCCATCAGCCTGGATCGTGCGGCTGGCGCTGAAACCGGCCGGTGCGGCGCCGATGGCGACAATGCGGCCGCCGTCCAGGTGCAGGTCGGTGACCTGGTCCAGGCCGCTGTTGGGGTCGATGACCCGGGCGCCGAGAATACTGATGGTCACTGGGCGTTCTCCTGGTCCAATTGACGTTGCGCGTTCTGCCCGCTCATGGCCATGGACAGCACGGCCATGCGCACGGCGATACCGTAGGTGACCTGGTTGAGGATCACCGAGTGCTTGCCATCGGCAACCGCCGACTCGATTTCCACGCCACGGTTGATCGGGCCCGGGTGCATGACGATGGCGTCAGGCTTGGCCCCGGCCAGGCGCGCGGTCGTCAGGCCGAACAGGCGGTAGAACTCACCTTCGCTGGGCAGCAGGCCACCGGCCATGCGCTCACGCTGCAGGCGCAGCATGATCACCACGTCGACGTCCTTCAGGCCTTCGGCGAGGTCGGTGTAGACCTTTACGCCGTACTGCTCGATACCGATCGGGATCAGGGTTTTCGGCCCGATCACGCGGATGTCCGGGCAACCCAGCGCTTTGAGCGCGAGCATGTCGGAACGGGCCACACGCGAGTGCAGGATGTCGCCGACGATCGCCACGGACAGGTTTTCGAAGCTGCCTTTGTGACGGCGGATGGTGAGCATGTCGAGCATGCCCTGGGTCGGGTGCGCGTGGCGGCCGTCACCGCCATTGATCACGGCCACTTCCGGGCACACGTGCTCGGCGATGAAGTGCGCGGCGCCGGAGTCGGAGTGGCGTACGACGAACATGTCGGCGGCCATGGCTTCGAGGTTGCGCAGGGTGTCGAACAGGGTTTCGCCCTTGCTGGTCGAGGAGGTCGACACGTTCAGGCTGATCACGTCGGCCGACAGGCGCTGGGCTGCCAGTTCGAAGGTGGTACGGGTACGGGTCGAGTTCTCGAAGAACACGTTGCACACAGTCTTGCCGCGCAGCAACGGGACTTTTTTCACAGCCCGGGCACCGACTTCCAGGAAGGAGTCGGCGGTGTCGAGGATCTCGGTGAGCAGTTCGCGGGGCAAACCGTCAAGCGAGAGGAAGTGGCGCAGCTGGCCCTGATCATTGAGCTGCAGCGGGCGCTTGGCGTCGATTGGCGTCATCGCGGGGGACTCTTAAAGGGCGGAAGCGGAGGCGAGGTCCTGGCGCTCGAGGGCGAGCGGTGCGGGTCCGGTCAATTTTACCCGTTCATGGGCGGCCAGCGACAGGGTAGCGCCGAGCACGTTCGGGCGAATCGGCAGTTCGCCGGCATCCAGGTCCAGCAGGCAGACCAGGGTGACGCTGGCCGGGCGGCCGTAATCGAACAGTTCGTTGAGCGCAGCGCGGATGGTACGACCGCTCATCAGCACGTCATCCACCAGCACCAGGTGCTGGCCTTCGACCTCGAACGGCAACTCGGACGGGCGCACTTGTGGGTGCAGGCCGTTCTGGCTGAAGTCGTCGCGGTAGAACGACACGTCCAGGGTGCCCATTGGGCTGGTGTCGCCCATGGCATCCTGCAGGGCCTGGGCAACCCAGACGCCGCCGGTGCGGATACCGATGTAACGGGGCTCGGTGATTGCCCGGCGCGCCAGGTGGGCACGAAGGTCGACAGCCATCTGCCGGATCAGCTCGGCGGGATTGGGTAGGCTCATTGCGGGCTCCTCGGAAGGGTGCGCCGGGTGGGCCCGGCGGCAAAGATGATCAGGTATTGGCCTCCAGCCAGCCTTGCAGCAACAAGGCGGCGGCAATGGCATCGACCGGGTTGTCGCGGTAGCTGCCACGCTGGCCGCCACGGGCCATGCGCTCGCCTTTGGCCTCGAAGGTGGTCAGGCGCTCGTCGTGCGTGTGCACGGGCAGGTTGAAGCGGCCGTTCAGGCGGCGGGCGAACTTTTCGGCGCGGGCGCTCATTTCGCTGGGTGTGCCGTCCATGTTCAGCGGCAGGCCTACGACAATGGCATCTGGCTTCCATTCGGCAATCAGCTTTTCCACCTGGGCCCAGTCCGGTACGCCGTTCTGCGCCTTCAGGGTGCACAGTTCGCGGGCCTGGCCGGTAATCACCTGGCCGACGGCCACGCCGATCTGTTTGCTGCCATAGTCGAAGCCCAGCAGCAGGCGTAGATCAGCCATCAGGCGTGGCCCGCCTGGCTGGTCAGCAGGTGCAGGTTGATCCCCAGGCTGGCGGCCGCAGCCTCAAGGCGCAGGTCGCTGGCCATGCCGAAGACGATTTCCGGGTCGAACGGGCAGTTCAGCCAGGCGTTGTCGGCCAGTTCCGCTTCCAGTTGGCCCGCTTCCCAACCGGCATAGCCCAAGGTGATCAGGCTCTGTTTCGGGCCCACACCGGCGGCGATAGCCAGCAATATGTCCTGTGACGTGGTCAGCGACAGCCCTTCCAGCGCCACGCTGGCCTGGAAACTGCACTCGCTGCTGTGCAGCACGAAGCCGCGGTCGGTTTGTACCGGGCCACCCTGGTAGATCGGCACCTGCAAGGTGCTGGCCGGCGGCGTTTCGTCCGGGCGCAGTTGCTCGAGGATGTCGGCCAGGCTCAGTTCCTGTGGTCGGTTGACCACCAGGCCCATGGCGCCATGCTCATTGTGCTCGACGATATACGTGAGGGTCTGGGCGAAGTTCGGATCGGCCATGTGCGGCATGGCGATCAGGAACTGGTGCTTGAGGTAGCTGGGTGCGAGGGTTTTCATGGGGGATAGTGTGGCGCCAGGTGGCGAGACTGACAAGGTGGGCTTTGTGTCGCTTGTGCCGGCCCCTTCGCGGGCATGCCCGCTCCCGCCGATACTCCACAGGCTTCAGCGCCGGTGAGCAACCTGTGGGAGCGGGCGTGCCCACAAAAAGAGGCCGGCACAGGCAGAAAATCAGTTACTGGACAAACGGTCCCCACGGGCAAAGCGCCAGGTGCGGATGATCTCCAGCCGGTCGAACTCGGCCAGATCCCCGGTAAACGGTGCAAACGGCGCGGCCAGCCGCACGATGCGTTGCGCCGCCTGGTCCAGCACGGGCTGCCCGGATGATTCCAGTACCAGCACCTCGTACAGCGAGCCATCGCGGTTGATCGACACCATCATGCGCAAGTTGCCGTAGATCTGCTGTCGGCGTGCTTCGTCGGGGTAGTTGAGGTTACCCACGCGCTCGACCTTCTTGCGCCACTCTTCCTTGTACCAGGCGCCCTTGTCGCGCATGGTCGACGCGGCGTTCAGGCGATGGATGCGCGGGCGCTTGGCGTACATCTGCTGCTCGTTGGACAGCTCCGCTTCCAGGCTGGCGATCTGGCTGGACAGCTGCGAGCTGTCGAAGTCCGGTGCCGGTGCGGCTGGCTTGGGCTGCGCCTTGCTTTCCTTGGGTTTGGGCTCGACCTTGTGCGGCTTGGGCGCCGTCGTCACCACTGCCGACTTTTTCGGGGGAGGGGGTGGGACCACCTCGGGCCTGGCCGCAGGCGGTGGGGTGATCTTGTTGATCTTGCTGTCCTGGAACGGCGCCAGCTCGGTGGTCTTGGGCACCGCTTTCTTGTCCAGGGTGCCGCTGCCTTGCTGGTTGTCCTGGGCCTGGAAGTCAGCCTTCTCGGGCGGTTTCTCGCTCTTGAAGGTGGCCAGGGTGATGTCCATGGTGTGGCGGATTTCGGCAGGCTTGACCACGGTGAAGCCGACGCCAAGGATCAGCGCCAGGTGCACCAGCGCAGCCAGGAACAGGGTGAAGCCAAGCCGGTCCGCAGGGCGAACACGGGGAGGCAGCAGGTCGGCAGGGACGTCAGCGGGGTGCGTCATCAGGTATCCAGCAACCGCAGGGCGGGGCAGCAGCTCAGTCGAATAGGACCGGCATCATACCCCACTCTACGGCTTTACTTCGCGTTGGCTGTCAGCGTGCCTTTAGCTTGCGATCAATGGCATCCATCAGCTTGCCACCGATATCGGTGTTGTAGGCGGCATCGATTTCGCGGATACAGGTGGGGCTGGTGACGTTGATTTCGGTGAGGTAGTCGCCGATCACGTCCAGGCCAACGAACAGCAGGCCCTTCTCGCGCAGCGTCGGGCCGACCTGGGCGGCGATCCAGCGGTCGCGCTCGGTCAGTGGGCGGGCTTCGCCACGCCCGCCCGCGGCCAGGTTGCCACGGGTTTCGCCGCTGGCCGGAATGCGTGCCAGGCAATAGTCCACTGGCTCGCCATCGATCATCAGGATGCGCTTGTCGCCGTCCTTGATTGCCGGCAGGTAGGCCTGCGCCATGATCTGCTGGGTGCCCAGTGCGGTCAGGGTTTCCAGGATCACCGACAGGTTGGGGTCGCCAGCCCGGTGACGGAAGATCGACGTACCGCCCATGCCATCCAGTGGCTTGAGGATCACGTCGGCATGCTTGGCGGTGAATTCGCGAATGATGTCCGGGCGGCGGCTGACCAGGGTCGGGGTGGTGCATTGCGGGAACAGCGTGGCGAACATCTTCTCGTTGCAGTCGCGCAGGCTTTGCGGGCGGTTTACCACCAGTACGCCGTCGTTCTCGGCTTGTTCCAGCAGGTAAGTGCTGTAGACGAACTCCATGTCGAAGGGCGGGTCCTTGCGCATCAGGATCACGTCCAGCTCGGCCAGCGGGCTGTCCTGCTCCTCGCCCAGTTCGAACCAGCGTGCAGGGTCGGCAAACACCTTCAGCGGGCGCATGCGGGCGCGGGCCTTGCCTTCGCCCTGATACAGGTCTTGCTGTTCCATGTAGAACAGGCTCCAGCCGCGTGCCTGGGCGGCCAGCAGCATGGCCAGCGAGCTGTCCTTCTTGTAGGAGATGGACGCGATGGGGTCCATCACAATGCCGAGGCGAACGCTCATGGTGGGTCCTCTTGGCGGCAGGTGGCCGCGGTGGATCGAAAGAAAAGTGGCTCAGGGTGGCGCCGCGAACGCCGACGGTCAAGGGGCGCGGCAGATGGAATGGCCACCCGGAGTATGCTAAAAATGCAGCTGCAAGCCTTGAGCTACAAGCCTCAAGAAAAGAGCATCCATGCGCCGAGCTGCTTTCTTGCAGCTTGCCGCTTGCAACTTGCGGCTTCAATCCTACTGGTAGGCGTCTATGGAACAACCCCTGAAGGTGATGGTGATCGACGATTCCCGCACGATCCGCCGCACCGCGCAGATGTTGCTCGGTGAAGCGGGCTGCGAGGTGATCACCGCCAGCGATGGCTTCGATGCCCTGGCCAAGATCGTCGACCATCAGCCCAGCATCATTTTCGTCGATGTGCTGATGCCACGCCTGGACGGCTACCAGACCTGCGCGGTAATCAAGCACAACAGTGCCTTCAAGGACACCCCGGTTATCCTGCTGTCGTCCCGCGATGGCCTGTTCGACAAGGCCCGCGGCCGGGTGGTCGGTTCCGATCAGTTCCTGACCAAACCGTTCAGCAAGGAAGAACTGCTCGACGCGATCCGCGCCCATGTGCCCGGGTTTGCCGCACCTCAACAACACGCACCCTGACCGAGCCCCGCCATGGCGCGGTCCTACTTTCCTGATGGGGAAACAGCATGGCCCGAGTTCTGATTGTCGACGACTCGCCGACAGAGATGTACAGATTGACCGAATGGCTGGAAAAGCACGGCTACCAGGTGCTCAAGGCCAGCAACGGTGCCGACGGCGTGGCCCTGGCCCGGCAGGACAAGCCCGACGCGGTGCTGATGGACATCGTCATGCCTGGCATGAACGGCTTCCAGGCCACCCGCCAGCTCAGCAAGGACCCGGACACCAGCGCTATTCCAGTGATCGTGGTAACCACCAAGGACCAGGAAACCGACCGTATCTGGGCCACGCGCCAGGGTGCCCGTGACTTCCTGACCAAACCGGTGGAAGAGGAGGCGCTGATCGCCAAGCTCAAAGAAGTGCTGGGGGCTTGACCACCCGCCCGCAAGGCGCGTCGCTGACCGCCTTTGAGTTGTTGCTGGACATCGACCGGCGCTGTCGCCTGCTGGTTGCCGACCAGCCGCCGCAGGACAACCGCGTGCAGCAGTGGAGCGGCATTGGCTTTCGCATTGCCGGGCAGTGGTTCGTCGCGCCCATGGGCGAAGTGGCCGAGGTGCTGCGCGAACCGCGCAGTAGCCGCGTCCCCGGCGTGCAGCCGTGGGTGTGCGGGGTGGCCAACCTGCGTGGCCGGCTGTTGCCGGTGATGGACCTGAGCTGCTTCTTTGGCCTGGGCCACGCCGCACCGGGCAAGCAGCGGCGAGTGCTGGTGCTGGACCACGACGACCTGTTCGTCGGTTTGCTGGTCGACGAGGTGCTGGGCCTTCAGCACTTTGCCCTCGACAGCCTGCAGCTGTCGCCGCCGCAGCCGCTGATCCCTGCCGCTGCACGCTTTGTGCAGGGGTATTTTCCGCGTGAACGTAACTGGGCGATCTTCAGCCCCTTTGCCCTGGCCCAGGCGCCGGGCTTTCTCGATGTGGCGTTATAGGACCTGCGAACGTGAACAAGCCTGCCACCCCCGTCACTGCCACCACCGTGAGCCCACGTACCCGCAGCATCGCGCAGATCACCGTGCTGTTCCTGATCCTGATCCTTTCGATCATCTTGCTGTTCGCCAACTTTGCTTACCTGAATACCCAATCCAACTACGACAAGCAGTACATCGGCCATGCCGGCGAGCTGCGCGTGCTGTCGCAGCGTATCGCCAAGAACGCCACCGAGGCGGCCACCGGCAAGGCCCTGGCCTTCAAGCTGCTGTCGGATGCGCGCAATGATTTCGAACGGCGCTGGGGTTACCTGCGCCAGGGTGACAAGTCCACTGGCCTGCCGCCTGCGCCACCTGCGGTGCGTGACGAGATGGAATCGGTACGCCGCGACTGGGAAAACCTGCGCAAGAACACCGACATCATCCTGGCCAGCGAGCAGACCGTGCTGTCGCTGCACCAGGTGGCAGCGACCCTGGCCGAGACCGTGCCGCAGCTGCAGGTGGAATACGAAAAAGTGGTCGAGATCCTGCTGCAGAGCGGTGCCCCGGCCAATCAGGTTGCGGTGGCCCAGCGCCAGCTGTTGCTGGCCGAACGCATCCTTGGTTCGGTCAACACCGTGCTGGCCGGTGACGACAGCGCCGCCCAGGCGGCCGATGCCTTCGGCCGCGACGCCGGGCGCTTTGGCCAGGTGCTGGAGGGCATGCTCGATGGCAATGCGACAATCCAGATAACCCGCGTCGAGGACGCCGATGCGCGTGCGCGGCTGGCCGAAATTGCCGAGTTGTTCCAGTTCGTTGCCGGTTCGGTGGATGAAATCCTCGAAACCTCGCCCGAACTGTTCCGTGTGCGGGAGGCTGCGGGCAACATCTTCAGCCTTTCGCAAACCCTGCTCGACGAAGCGTCGCACCTGGCGAACGGTTTCGAGAACCTGGCTGGCGGGCGCACCCTCGACACCGTTGGCGGCTATGCCCTGGGGCTGCTGGCGCTGGCCTCGATCATCCTCATCGGCCTGGTCATGGTGCGCACCACCAACCGCCAACTGCGCGAGACCGCAGAAAAGAACGAACGCAACCAGCAGGCCATCATGCGCCTGCTCGACGAAATCGAAGAGCTGGCAGATGGCGACCTGACGGTAACCGTATCGGTGACTGAAGACTTTACCGGCGCCATTGCCGACTCGATCAACTATTCCGTGGACCAGTTGCGCGACCTGGTCGCCACCATCAACCACAGTGCAATGCAGGTCGCCGCCGCCGTGCAGGACACGCAGAACACTGCGCGGCAACTGGCCAAGGCCTCCGAGCACCAGGCTGCACAGATCAGCGAGGCGTCCGAGGCGGTGGGTGACATGGTCGAGTCGATCGACCGGGTTTCGGCGCATGCCTACGAATCGGCCAAGGTGGCCGAGCGTTCGGTGGCCATCGCCAACAAGGGCAACGAGGTGGTGCACAACACCATCAACGGCATGGACAACATTCGCGAGCAGATCCAGGACACCGCCAAGCGGATCAAGCGCCTGGGCGAGTCCTCCCAGGAAATCGGCGACATCGTCAGCCTGATCGACGACATTGCCGACCAGACCAACATCCTTGCCCTGAACGCCGCCATCCAGGCCTCGCTGGCCGGTGAGGCCGGGCGCGGGTTTGCCGTGGTTGCCGACGAGGTGCAGCGCCTGGCCGAACGCTCATCGTCTGCCACCCGCCAGATCGAGGCGTTGGTGCGTACCATCCAGGCCGATACCAACGAAGCGGTGATCTCCATGGAGCAGACCACCGCCGAAGTGGTGCGTGGCGCACGCCTGGCCCAGGATGCCGGGGTGGCGCTGGCCGAGATCGAAGGGGTATCGCAGAACCTCGCCGACCTTATCCACAGCATCTCCGACGCTGCCCAGTTGCAGACCTCGTCGGCCGGGCAGATCTCCCACACCATGGCGGTGATCCAGCAGATTACCGCGCAAACCTCTGCCGGCTCCGGTGCCACCGCCGACAGCATCCGCCACTTGGCCCGCATGGCCAGCGAGATGCGCCGTTCGGTGTCCGGTTTCACCCTGCCACCACCGACCGAGCCGCGTTAAGGAATAGTGACCATGGCTTCTGCAGTAAGCCCCGAGCGTCACGAAACAGTGGCGCTGGCCTGGACCAAGGCCGCCATCCTCGATTGCCTGGGCCAGGCACGGCAGGCGCTGGAGCGCTTTGCCGGCGAGACGGGTGACCTGTCGATGATGGCTTTTGTGGTCGACAACCTGCACCAGGTGCGCGGCTGCCTGCGCATGCTCGAACTGCGCGGCGCCACGCGCCTGGCCGAGGAGCTGGAGCTGTTCGCCAAGGCATTGGCCGACGGCCAGGTCAGCCCCCGGGGTGATTGCCTGGGCGCATTGTTCCGCGGCCTGGAGCAGTTGCCCTCGTACCTGGAGCGGTTGCGCGGTGCCCGCCACGACCTGCCACTGGTCATGCTGCCGTTGCTCAACCAGCTGCGTGCCTGCCGTGGGGAGGAACCGCTGGCCCAGGCCAGCCTGATGACCGGTGCCGCCCAACGCTTTGCGGGTGACGATGACCTTGCCAACCTCGACCTGTCGCTGGGCAACTGGCGTGACCAGCTGCAGGCCGGGTCAGGGCGCGATGCGCTGCGTTCGGTGGTGACTGCACTGTGCGACGACTTGATGCGCATCAAGGAGCGCCTGGACCAGTACGGCCGCGGCGACCGTCAGCACAGCGAGCAGCTCGATGCGCTGCTGGCACCGTTGCGCCACGTGGCTGACACCCTGGCGGTACTGGGCTTTCAGCAACCGCGGCGGGTGATCATCGACCAGGTGTTGGCGTTGCAGGCATTGGCTCAGGGCGAGCGGGCGGTGGACGACGCGGTGTTGATGGACGTGGCGGGGGCCCTGCTGTACGTGGAGGCCTCCTTGAACGGCATGGTCGGCCCTTTGGAGGAAAGCGGCCAAGGCAGCCTGCCAGGCTCGGACCTGGCGGAGATACGCCAGCTGGTGCTGCATGAAGCGCTGAACGTGTTGCAGCAGGCCAAGGATCTGATCGGCGATTACCTGGAGTCCGACTGGCCCCGGCAACGCCTGCAACCCTTGCCGGGGCTGTTGCAGCAGATCCGCGGGGCACTGGCCATGTTGATGCTGCCCGCCGTGGCCGAGCTGTTTGTCGGCTGCGCAAGCTATGTGCAGCGTTGGTTGCAGCACCTGGAGGAAGAGCCGCCGGTTGATGAGCTGACGCACTTGGCTGAGGCGCTGAGCGCTGCCGAATGCTACCTGCAATGGCGGGCGGCCGACCCGCTGGCCGATGGCCAACCCTTTATCGAGATGGCGCGGGCCAGCTTGGCGGCGCTGGGTGTGCAGTGCGCGGTGGTTGGGGTCAGCGCAGACCTGGACGGCAGTGGCGACGGCATCGATGACGAGCTTCGCGAGGTGTTCCTTGATGAAGCGGGCGAGCTGCTGCCGGAAATCGAGCGCCACTGGCTGCGCTGGCGTGCCGACAACCAGCAGCGCGAGGCGCTGGGCGAAGTGCGTCGCGCGCTGCATACACTCAAAGGCAGTGGCCGCATGGTGCATGCCGAGGCGGTGGCTGAACTGGCCTGGGGCGCCGAGCACCTGCTGAACCGGGTGCTCGAGGGCCGCAGCGTGCTCACCCCGGAAGGGGTTGTAGCGCTGCAGCAGGTGTTCGTTCACCTGCCTGACTTGCTGGCCGACTTTGCCGCCGGCCAGTTGCCGCAACTGACTGAAATCGAGCAATTGGCCGGGCACCTGCACAGCCTGGCCGAAAACGATGCCCCGGCGGCTGCCGGTGTCGATGGCCTCGATCCGCAGTTGCTGGGCATTTTTCGTACCGAGGCGCAGGGCCATCTGGCCAGCCTTGAGGTTTATCTGCAAAGCGCCGGTGGCCACGACACGCCGGTCAGCGATGACTTGCAGCGTGCCTTGCACACGCTCAAAGGCAGTGCCGCCATGGCCGGGGTGATGCCGGTCGCCGAACTGGCCACCGCCTTCGACCGCCTGGCCCGTGAATACAAGGGTCATCAACTGCCACTGCAAATGGCCGAGATGGAGTGGCTGGAAGCTGCGCGGTCGTTGTTCCATCTGGGCTTGGCGCAACTCGATAGCACACCGCTGGCCGCCATTCCCGGCGCCGCGGAACTGATCGAGCAGGTGGGCCAGGCCGTGGACGGCCGCCTGGCCAGTCTGCATGAAGACTCGCACCCTGCCGGCCGCAGCAAGCGTGATCCGCAGTTGGTCGCCAGCTTCCTGGCGCAGGCCATGGACATTCTGCTCGATGCAGAGACGTTGTTGTCGCGCTGGCAGCAACAGCCCGGCCAGCGCGACGCACTGGATAACCTGCTCGACCAGATGACCACCCTGGGGCACGCCGCGCACCTGGCCGACCTGTGGCAGATGGATGACGTGTGCGAGGCGTTGCTGGACCTGTATGGCGCTGTGGAGGAGGGCAGCCTGCCTGCCGATGCCCGCTTCTTCAGCCAGGCGCAGCGGGCCCATGAAGCCTTGCTGGACATGCTGGACGAAGTGGCGGCCGGGCAGGATATTCCACCGCGCCCGGAGCTGGTCGACAGCCTGCGCAACCTGCTGGACCAGGCCTTGGCGCCAGATGCCACCGGCCTGGTGGGCATCGATACGGTCACACCACTGCACCCGGACATGGACCTGTCCGATACCTTGGGGTTGCCACGCCCGCCGTTGCAACCGCAGGTGGCCGAGCCGCTTGCCGAGGAGCCGGAAAGCCCCGGCGAAGAGCTGCTGGAAGTGTTCCTGGAAGAAAGCTCGGACATCGTCGAGAGCGCCGCGGCGGCCCTGGCGCGCTGGCAGGCCGACCCGCGCAGCAGCGTCGAGGTGGACAACCTGATGCGCGACCTGCACACCCTCAAGGGCGTGGCGCGCATGGTCGAAATTACCCCGATCGGCGACCTGGCCCACGAACTGGAGTTCCTCTATGAGCTGTTGGCTGCGGGTAGATTGCCGCCAAGCGCGCCACTGTTCGCACTGCTGCAGAACTGCCACGACCGGCTGGCGCATATGCTTGACGCCGTGCGCCTGGGGCAGCCGCTGCATGCCGCTACAGCGCTGATCGACTACATTCGCAACTTCAGCAGCGCCGCACTGACAGACAGTGCCGCGGGCCAGGGGCCGCCAGAAGCTGCAACTGCCGAAGTACCGGCAGCAGCGCCAGAGCGGGCACCAGGTGACATGGTCAAGGTCGACGCCGAGCTGCTCGACGACCTGGGTAACCTGGCCGGCGAGCACTCGATCATCCGGGGGCGCATCGAGCAGCAGGTCAACGATGCGCAGTTCGCCCTCAACGAGATGGAGACCACACTCGAGCGCATGCGTGATCAGTTGCTGCGTCTGGATGTCGAGACCCAGGGGCGAATCTCCAGCCGGCAGCAGTTCGAAGGCGATGCCTATGACGACTTCGACCCGCTGGAAATGGACCGCCATTCCCAGCTGCAGCAGCTGTCACGGGCCCTCTTCGAGTCTGCCTCGGACCTGCTGGACCTGAAGGAAACCCTGACTCAGCGCGCTCAGGAGGCCTACAGCCTTCTGCAACAGCAGGCGCGGGTGAACAGCCAGTTGCAGGAGGGCCTGACGGCCACCCTGATGGTGCCGTTCGAGCGCCTGGTGCCGCGCTTGCAGCGCGTGGTGCGGCAGGTGGCCAGCGAGCTGGGCAAGCAGGTGGAACTGGTGGTTGGCAATGCCGAGGGCGAACTGGACCGCAGCGTGCTGGAACGTATGGTGGCGCCGCTGGAGCATATGCTGCGCAACGCCGTTGACCACGGCCTGGAAAGCCGCGCAATGCGCCTGGCTGCCGGCAAGCCGGAGCAGGGCACCATCCATCTGAATTTGCTGCATGAGGGCGCCGATATCGTCATCGAAATGACGGATGATGGTGCCGGCGT
The DNA here is from genome assembly GCF_036961695.1 of Pseudomonas sp. CGJS7. Taxonomy (NCBI): domain Bacteria; kingdom Pseudomonadati; phylum Pseudomonadota; class Gammaproteobacteria; order Pseudomonadales; family Pseudomonadaceae; genus Pseudomonas; species Pseudomonas sp. CGJS7. The sequence goes on from NZ_JBAMDI010000096.1 coordinate 13,522, forward strand.
GCCCCTGGAGGCGGTGCGGCGCAAGGCCATCAAGCGCGGCCTGCTGGACCCGCAGGCGCAGTTGAGTGACCACGAGATCCTGCAGTTCATCCTGCGGCCAGGCTTTTCCACCGCCGAAAAGATCACCCAGATTTCCGGGCGCGGGCTGGGCATGGATGTGGTGCACGAGGAGGTCAAGCAACTGGGTGGCTCGATGAGTATCGAGTCGGCGCAGGGCAAGGGGGCGCGTTTCCTGATCCGCCTGCCGTTCACCGTGTCGATCAATCGTGCGCTGATGGTGCACCTGGGCGAAGAGCAATACGCCATTCCGCTCAATACCATCGAGGGCATCGTCCGCGTGCCACCTGCCGAGCTTGCGGCGTGCTACCAGCTGGACTCGCCGCGCTATGTCTATGCCGGCCACGAATACGAGCTGCGCTATCTGGGCGAGTTGCTGCAAGGCCTGCCGCGCCCCGCGCTGCTGGGGCAGAGCGTGCCGTTGCCGGTGCTGCTGGTGCATTCCAAGGAGCAGTCGTTCGCCATCCAGGCCGACAGCCTGTCGCCCAGCCGCGAGATCGTGGTGAAAAGCCTGGGGCCGCAGTTTGCCGCGGTTGCCGGGTTATCGGGGGCGACACTGCTGGGCGATGGCCGGGTGGTGCTGATTCTTGACCTGCTGGGCCAGCTGCGCGGCCAGCAGCGACGGCTGGCCCGCTTGCCTGGTGGCGGTAGCCAACGCCAGTTGCTTGGCCCGGCACCGCGCCGTGCCTTGCTGGTGATGGTGGTGGACGATTCGGTAACCGTACGCAAGGTAACCAGCCGCCTGCTGGAGCGCCACGGCATGAGCGTGCTCACGGCCAAGGATGGCGTCGATGCCATGGCCCTGCTGGAAGAGCACCGGCCCGACGTGTTGTTGCTGGACATCGAGATGCCGCGGATGGACGGCTTCGAGGTGGCCACACGCATCCGCCGTGACGCACGGCTGAAAGACTTGCCGATCATCATGATCACCTCGCGCACCGGCCAGAAGCACCGGGACCGCGCCATGGCCATCGGCGTCAACGAATACCTGGGCAAGCCGTACCAGGAATCGCTGCTGTTGCAGAGCATCGCCCATTGGAGCCAGGCCCATGCTTGAACTGATTTCCGGCCAGCGCAGCAGCCTGACCGGGCTGTTGCTGCCGTTGGGCGACCGCACGCTGGTGTTGCCCAACGTGGCGGTGGCCGAGTTGAGCGGGCAGCGTAACCTGGTGTGCCAGCACGGCGACCCCGCCTGGCACCTGGGGTGGATCGACTGGCGTCAGCAACGCCTGCCGTTGATCGGTTTCGAGGCCGCATGCGGTGGTGAGACACCGTGCGGGGAGCGGGCTCGCGTGGTGGTGCTCAATGCGTTGGGCGATACCGGTTTGCGCTACCTGGCGCTGTTGCTGCAGGACATTCCGCGCTCGTGCAAGCTCGACAGTCAGCTTAACTACGTGGATGTGGCGCTGGGCAGGTTGGAGCTGGCGGCGGTGCAGGTGGGTGAGCAGGTGGCGCGGGTGCCGGACCTGGTCGCATTGGAAAGGCTGGTGCGTGACGCGGATCTGCAACCTGACCTTGGTTAGGATGTGAGGCGCAGGGCCTCTTCGCGGGTAAACCCGCTCCTACAATGGCTGCGCGCTCCGTTGTAGGAGCGGGTTTACCCGCGAAGGGGTCATCAGCATCACAACAGGAACCCAGCCCACCTCAGGAGGTCTGTGTTTGCATGTATTACGGTGAACGCTTCAACGCCTGGACCCACCTGGTCGGTGCCGTCCTCGCTGCTATTGGTGCCATCTGGCTGATCGTGGCTGCGGGCCTGCAAGGCGACCCGTGGAAGATCGTCAGCTTCTCCATCTACGGCGGCACGCTGCTGTTGCTGTACAGCATTTCCACCCTGTACCACAGCACCCGTGGGCGGGCGAAAGTGATCATGCGCAAGCTCGACCACCTGTCGATCTATCTGCTGATTGCCGGCAGCTACACGCCGTTTTGCCTGGTCAGCCTGCGCGGCCCTTGGGGATGGAGCCTGTTCGGCGTGGTCTGGGGGCTGGCGATCATCGGCATGTTGCAAGAGATCAAGCCGCGCTCCGAGGCGCGGATCCTGTCGATCATAATCTATGCGGTAATGGGCTGGATCGTGCTGGTGGCAGTCAAGCCACTGCTGAACTCGCTGGGCACTGCAGGCTTCGCCTGGCTGGCTGCCGGCGGCGTGTTCTACACCGTCGGCATCATTTTCTTCGCCTTCGACAGCCGTTTCCGCCACTGGCATGGCATCTGGCACCTGTTCGTCATCGCTGGCAGCCTGATGCACTTCGTGGCGGTGTCGCTCTACGTGCGCTAGTTAAAAGTCGCCCCACAACTGCTGTGCCACCGACAGCGCCACCACCGGCGCGGTCTCGGTGCGCAGCACGCGCGGGCCAAGGCGTGCTGCGTGGAAGCCGGCGGCTTTGGCCTGCTCGACCTCGGCTTCGCTAAGGCCGCCTTCGGGGCCGATCACGAAGGCCAGGGTGGCGGGCTTTTCATGGCTGGTGAGCGGCTCGGCCACCGGGTGCAGGACCAGCTTCAGGTCAGCCTTGGTGCTGCTCAACCATTCGGCCAGGGTCACGGGTGGATGGATGACGGGCAAGGTAGAACGCCCGCATTGTTCACAGGCGCTGATCGCCACTTGGCGCCAGTGGGCCAGGCGCTTGTCGGCGCGCTCGTCTTTCAGGCGCACTTCGCAGCGCTCGCTGACGATCGGGGTGATTTCGTTGGCACCAAGCTCGGTGGCCTTCTGGATCGCCCAGTCCATGCGCTCGCCACGGGAAAGGCCCTGGCCCAGGTGCACATGCAGCGGTGAATCGGCCTGGCCGGCAAAGGCCTGGTCAAGGCTGACGCGGACAGTTTTCTTGCCCACCTCGAGCAACTGACCACGGTATTCCTGGCCGCTGCCATCGAACAGCTGCACGGCGTCGCCGGGTGCCATGCGCAGCACGCGGCCAATGTAATGGGCCTGGGCCTCGGGCAGGTCGTGCTCGCCAAGGCTCAGGGGGGCGTCGATGAAGAAGCGGGACAGTCTCATGGGTTTGCTCGGTAAATAGAGAGACGCAGATCCCCTGTGGGAGCGGGCGTGCCCGCGAATCAGGCGCCGCGGTGCCTGGCAAGGGCTTCGCCCTTGTTCGCGGGCTCGCCCGCTCCCACAGGAAAAGTGGTGTGGCGAATTGCCGGGCCTAGCCCGGGTCGCGGAAGTCGGGGTGGAAGTTGGCCGGTACTGCGACACTGACGCTGTCGCGGGTGGCGATATCGATGCCTTCGCTGGCCACTTCGGCAAGGAAGTCGATCTGCTCGGGGGTGATCACGTACGGCGGCAGGAAGTACACCACGCTGCCCAGCGGTCGCAGCAGGGCGCCGCGGGTCAGGGCGTGCTCGAACACCTTCAGGCCACGGCGCTCCTGCCAGGGATAGGCAAGCTTGCCTGCCTTGTCTTGCACCATTTCGATGGCCAGGGCCATGCCAGTCTGGCGTATTTCGGCAACATGAGCATGATCGGCCAAATGTGCAGTGGCTGTGGCCATGCGCGTGGCCAGGGCCTTGTTGGCCTCGATCACGTTGTCCTGCTCGAAGATATCCAGGGTCGCCAGCGCTGCAGCGCACGCCAGCGGGTTGCCGGTGTAGCTGTGCGAGTGCAGGAATGCGCGCAGTGTCGGGTAATCGTCATAGAACGCCTGGTACACCTTGTCGGTGGTCAGGCAGGCGGCCAGCGGCAGGTAGCCGCCGGTCAGGGCCTTGGACAGGCACAGGAAATCCGGGCGGATGCCGGCTTGCTCGCAGGCGAACATCGTGCCGGTGCGGCCGAAGCCCACGGCGATCTCGTCGTGGATAAGGTGCACGTCGTAACGGTCGCAGGCCTCGCGCAACAACTTGAGGTACACCGGGTGGTACATGCGCATGCCACCGGCACCCTGGATCAGCGGCTCGACGATCACGGCGCTGATCGAGGCGTGGTGTTCGGCCAGGGTCTGCTCCATGGCCTGGAACATGTTGCGCGAGTGCTCTTCCCAGCTCATGCCCTCGGGGCGCAGGTAGCAGTCAGGGCTTGGCACCTTGAGGGTGTCGAGCAGCAGCGCCTTGTAGGTTTCGGTGAACAGCGGCACATCACCCACCGACATGGCGGCAATGGTTTCGCCATGGTAGCTGTTGGTCAGGGTGACGAAGCGCTTCTTGTCCGGTTTGCCGATGTTCTGCCAGTAGTGGAAGCTCATCTTCAGCGCCACCTCGATGCACGACGAGCCATTGTCGGCATAGAACACCCGGTCGAGACCGGCCGGGGTCATGGCGACCAGGCGCTCGGACAGCTCGATCACTGGCTGATGACTGAAACCGGCCAGGATCACGTGCTCGAGCTGGTCGACCTGGTCCTTGATGCGCTGGTTGATGCGCGGGTTGGCATGGCCGAAGACGTTGACCCACCAACTGCTCACCGCATCCAGATAGCGTTTGCCCTCGAAGTCTTCCAGCCACACGCCTTCGCCGCGCTTGATCGGGATCAGCGGCAGCTGCTCGTGGTCTTTCATCTGGGTACAGGGGTGCCACAGGACCTTGAGGTCGCGTTGCATCCACTGATCATTGAGGCCCATGGGCACTTCTCCTGGCTTTGCGGCGTGGTTCGACCGCGTAAGCCTAAGCAATGCCGCAGGGCAGGACAACCGCTGCCGTTCAATGGCGGTGGGTGCCGGTCCATTCCAGCTTGCGGATATGCACGGTGCCGGCGTGCGAGGTGGAGATGGTCAGGCGCCGAAAGGGGCCGTCAATCACCTGGTAGTAGGGGTGTGTAGCGATCGGGCCCGGGCGAGCGTCCCGGAAGCCGCTACCTTCGAGGGTGAGCCAGTAAAAAATGCGAGGGGATGGCGCAACCAGGTCATAGTCGATGTTCTCGGCATCGAACAACATGTGCAGGTCTTCGCTCAGAAAGTCGCTGACTACGTAGTATTCCAGCCGCAGGGACTCGACCTCTTGAGCGAACGCAATCGAAATTTCGCTGTGTTCACCAATGACCAGCTCGGTACCGTCCTCGCCCTTGAAGGCTTCGTGAAAGCCGATCCAGGACGTGCTGCTGGCGTGGAAGCTCAGGCCTGAGGCTGTGCGAAGTGTCTGCCTGTGTAACAGAAGCTGCCGCTCCACTTGGTTGAAACGCTCCTCGAAGATCATGCGCAGCCCCCCCCTGGCGGGCTTTTGGCCATCTTCGCCAGCTTCGTCTACCACCCTGTGACATGGCTACTGGCAAAAATGTCAGTTGCCAAAAGGACTTGATGTCACTGCGCTGGCAGGGTGACCGGACCTGACGTATTCTTAACGCATCTTCCCGGGGCATTCCTGCCTCTCCCCGTTTCTGTAACCTCTGACTCGGAGTTCGCCGACATGGCTGCTGCTTGGGTGCGCCTGTGCGCGTTGGTATTGATTGGTGTGTCCAGCGGCGCTGCGCTGGCAAAAGACAAGACGCCCACGGCGATTGTCGTGGGGGGTGGCCTGGCAGGCCTGACGGCAGCCTACGAGCTGCAGAACAAAGGCTGGCAGGTGACCCTGCTGGAGGCCAAGGCGGGCATGGGCGGGCGTTCGGGCCTGGCCACCAGCGAGTGGATCGGCAACGCCAAGGCACAGCCGGTGCTCAACCAGTACCTCGACCGTTTCAAGCTTGAAACACTGCCGGCGCCCGAGTTCGTGCGTACCCCGGGTTACCTGATCGACGGCGAGTACTTCAGCGCCAGCGACCTGGCCACCAAGCAACCGGCCACTGCCGAGGCGCTCAAGCGTTACGAGAAAACCCTCGATGACCTGGCCCGCTCGATCGATGACCCGCTGAACCCGCAGGCAACCAGCACGCTGTTCGCCCTCGACCAGATCAACGTATCCACCTGGCTGGACAAACTGCAACTGCCGGCCACCGCCCGTCAGTTGATCAATCAGCAGATCCGCACCCGTTACGATGAACCGTCGCGCCTGTCGCTGCTGTACTTCGCCCAGCAGAACCGCGTCTACCGCGGCGTCAGCGACCGCGACCTGCGCGCTGCGCGCCTGCCCGGTGGCAGCCCGGTGCTGGCCCAGGCTTTCGTCAAGCAGCTGAAAACCATCAAGACCAACTCGCCGGTTACCGCCATTGTCCAGGACAAGGATGGTGTCACGGTAAAAGTCGGCAGCGTCGGCTACAAGGCGGACTATCTGGTCATGGCTGTGCCCCTGCGCGCGCTGGCCAAGATTCAGATGACCCCTGGCCTGGACAGCCAGCACCTGGCGGCGCTCAAGGGCACCAACTATGGTTGGCGCGACCAGATCATGCTCAAGTTCAAGAAACCCGTATGGGAAAGCCGTGCACGCATGTCGGGCGAAATCTACAGTAACGCCGGCCTCGGCATGCTGTGGGTCGAGCCGGCGCTCAAGGGTGGTGCCAATGTGGTGATCAACCTGTCCGGCGATAACGCTCGCCTGCTGCAGGCCTTTGGTGAAAAGCAGATGGTCGACCAGGTGCTGATCCGTCTGCATGCGTTCTACCCCCAGGCCCGTGGCGCGTTCACTGGTTACGAGGTCAAGCGATACAGCGCGGACGCTGGCACGGGTGGTGCCTACCTGGCCTACGGCCCAGGGCAGATCAGTAAATACTGGCGCCTGTGGGAACGTCCGGTGCAGCGCATGACCTTTGCCGGTGAGCACACGGATGCCCTGTACCCGGGCACCCTGGAAGGCGCGCTGCGCAGTGGCCAGCGTGCGGCCAGCCAGGCACAGGACCTGTTGGCCGGCAAGTCGTTCGACCCGGCCAAGGCGCTGCCGGTTGCGGCGGCGGCAGGTGCGGCGGCCGCCAAGGAGAGCAAGGGCGGCTTCTTCTCCAATATGTTCGGCGGTTCGTCCGACAAGGGCGACAAAGCTGACAAGGCGCCGGCCAAAGCTGAGCCTAAGCAGGCCGAAGAGGCCAAGCAGGACACGCAGGACAAGCCAGGCTTCTTCAAGCGCCTGTTTGGCGGGGCGCAAGCGCCAGAGGCGAAGGTTGAGCCAATTGCCAAGGCTGAGGAAGTGGCGCCTGCACCTGCGCCCGCTCCACAGGCAGCTCCGGCTCCTGCAGCACCTGCGCCTGTGGCCAAGGAAACGGCTGCCAAGCCTGCGGCAACCAAAGCCGCTCCCGCCAAGCATGCGCCCGCGCACAAGCCAGCCCACAAGCCTGCCGAGACGAAGAAGGCGACAGCCAAGTCGGAGCCTGCGAAGAAGGCTGTAACCAATACCCAGGCCAAGGCGGGCTGATCGATCGACAGTGCCGGCCTGTTCGCCTGAGGGCCGGCACTGCAACCCCAACTCTCCTACTATCGTTAATGTTTTCTTAATGGTCGGCTAACAGAATAAATATCGGATTCCTCGATAATCCAAAGCAATTTTTTCCGCTTTTCTTCGATACGTTACGCGTTAGTCTGTGCATAGCTTTCACGGGGAAACACGCAACATGCAACTGCGCAATTCACCTTCTCGCTACGGCGTGGTCAGCATCATCCTGCACTGGGGCGTGGCGCTGGCAGTTTTCGGCCTGTTCGGCCTGGGCTTGTGGATGGTCGGCCTCGACTACTACAGCCCTTGGCGCAAAGCTGGCCCGGACCTGCACAAGAGCATCGGCCTGGTGCTGCTGGCGGTGATGCTGCTGCGGGTAGTCTGGCGTTTCATCAGCCCGCCACCACCGGCACCAACCAACCATGGTGCGGTCACACGCCTGGCGGCCACGCTGGGCCACCTGGCCCTGTACCTTGGGCTGTTTGCGGTGATGGTTGCCGGTTACCTGATTTCCACCGCCGACGGCGTCGGCATTCCGGTGTTCGGCCTGTTCGAAGTGCCGGCACTGATCAGCGACCTGCCTGACCAGGCAGATGTGGCGGGTGTGGTTCATTTGTGGCTGGCTTGGGGGCTGGTGATTTTTGCCGTGCTGCATGCCCTTGCCGCGCTCAAGCATCATTTCATCGACCGTGACGCGACCCTGACTCGCATGCTGGGCCGCAAAGCTTGACTCTCAACCTCAATTACACAGGAAGGAACAGGATGTTGAAAAAGACTTTTGCCGCTCTGGCGCTCGGTACCGCTCTGCTCTCTGCTGGCCAGGCCATGGCTGCCGAGTACAAGATCGACAAGGAAGGCCAGCACGCGTTCGTTGACTGGAAAATTAGCCACCTGGGCTACAGCTTCATCCACGGTACTTTCAAGGATTTCGACGGCAGCTTCACCTGGGACAGTGCCAAGCCTGAAGCCAGCAAGATCAGCGTCGACTTGAAAACTGCCAGCCTGTGGTCGAACCACGCCGAGCGTGACAAGCACATCGCCAGCGCCGACTTCCTCGACGTGAAGAAGTACCCGGACGCCAAATTCGTCTCCACCAGCGTCAAGTCGACTGGCGACAAGACTGCTGACGTGACTGGCGACCTGACCATGCACGGTGTCACCAAACCGGTGACGTTCAAGGCTACCTTCAACGGTGAAGGCAAGGACCCATGGGGTGGTGAGCGCGCAGGCTTCAACGCCACCACGACGCTGAACCTGAACGACTTCGGCATCAAAGGCCCAGGTGCTACCTCGCAGACCCTGGACCTGGATATCAGTGTCGAAGGTGTGAAGCAGAAGTAATTTCTGCCAGCTGAAAACCGAGGGGGCCGCTTTGCGGCCCTATCACGACACAAGGCCGCTCCTGCAGAGATCAAGAAATTCTCTGCAGGCGCGGCCTTGTGTCGTGATAGGGCTGCGAAGCAGCCCCCTCGGTACTTCTATCAGCCCTTGCGGGTCAGCAGCGCTGGGCGCTCACCGCGTGGGCGGCTTGGCAGGTCATCCAGTTGCTCAGGCGTCGGGAAACGGTCCAGTTTGGACTCCTTGCGAATGATCACTGGCTGTTTTTCCGGCTGACGCGGGTTGCGCACAGCCGGCTCTTGCCGGGCAGCATCGTCACGCGCAGGGCGACCACGGCCACCGCCGCCATCACGACGGGCACCGCCACCGTTGTTGGCGCGGGGCGGGCGTTTTTCTCCGCCACCACTGCGTGGCTGGCCGCCATTGCGGGCTTGGCCCTGGCCGCCAGCGTTGCTGCGTTGGCCATTGCCTTGCCCCTGACCTTGGCCAGCACCACCCGGGCGGCGGTTGCGGCCCTGGTTCTTGCCCTGGTACGGACTGACATAGTCGGCGCGGTTACCGAAGTTATCGAGCTCGTCGTCCAGGAATTCTTCCGGGTCGCGGTCTGCCGGCGGCTTCGGAACACTGTTACTGCTGGCCTGCTGCGGGCGTGGTTTCTTGTCACGCGGCTTGCGCGGTTGCTGCTTGTCGCCGCTCTTTTCCTTGTCGTCCGGCTTGGCCGCAGCTTGCTGCCTGGCTTTGCCTTTGTCCTTGCCTTTGTCCTTGCGGCCGCCGTTGCTGTCTTTAGCACCTTCGCCACGGGCTTGCTGGTTGCGGCCGCCGCGGCCGTTGTTCTGTGGGCGCTCGCGTGCTTCGGGCTTCTCGGCTTCTACCTGGCTGGCGTCGAAGCCCATCAGGTCGCCATCCGCGATGCGCTGCTTGGTCACCCGCTCGATGCTCTTGAGCAGCTTCTCTTCATCTGGCGCGACCAGGGAAATTGCTTCGCCCGACCGACCGGCACGGCCGGTACGGCCAATGCGGTGGACGTAGTCCTCCTCGACATTCGGCAGCTCGAAGTTGACAACGTGGGGCAACTGGTCGATGTCCAGGCCGCGGGCAGCGATGTCGGTGGCGACCAGTACGCGCACGCTGTTGGCCTTGAAGTCGGCCAAAGCCTTGGTGCGGGCGTTCTGGCTCTTGTTGCCGTGGATCGCGGCGGCGGTCAGGCCTTGCTTTTCCAGGTACTCGGCCAGGCGGTTGGCGCCATGCTTGGTTCGGGTGAACACCAACACCTGTTCCCAGGCGCCCAAGGTGATCAAGTGCGCCAGCAGGGCACGCTTGTGGCTGGCAGGCAGGCGATACACCCGCTGCTCGATACGCTCGACGGTGGTGTTCGGCGGGGTGACCTCGATACGCTCCGGGTTGTGCAGGAGCTTGTCGGCGAGGTCGGTGATGTCCTTGGAGAAGGTGGCCGAGAAGAGCAGGTTCTGGCGCTTGGCCGGCAGGCGGGCGAGGACCTTCTTGACGTCGTGGATGAAGCCCATGTCGAGCATGCGATCGGCTTCATCAAGTACCAGGATTTCCACGTGGGCCAGGTCGACCTTGCCTTGACCGGCCAAGTCGAGCAGGCGGCCTGGGCAGGCGACCAGCACATCAACGCCTTTGGCAATGGCCTGGATCTGCGGGTTCATGCCAACGCCGCCGAAGATGCAGGCGCTGACCAGTGGCAGGTCACGGGCATAGACCTTGAAACTGTCATGCACCTGGGCTGCCAGTTCGCGGGTCGGTGTCAGGACCAGCACGCGAGGCTGGCGTGGGCCGTGGCGCTGCGATTTGTCGGGATGGCCGGCCGGGAACAGGCGCTCGAGAATCGGCAGGGCGAAGCCGCCGGTTTTACCCGTACCTGTCTGTGCGGCAACCATCAGGTCGCGGCCTTGCAACACGGCGGGAATAGCCCGCTGTTGCACGGGGGTCGGCTGGGTGTAGCCCGCAGCCTCGATAGCGCGGACAAGAGCCTCGGAGAGACCGAGGGAAGCAAAGGACATGGGCGATCCTGTTCTCGTGTGGGCTGGGCCCGTTGGGATGTTCTGCCTGGCGCGACGGGCATCGATGAAATGCGATCGCGTCCGGTCCAGCTGGGCTTTCACTGCACATCCGGGAAACGGAGGCTGGACGCGAAGGGGCGTCGGTACCGATCGGGATGCCTGTTGCGAGGCCGAGCGTCCGGGCGTGAGCCGGGCGGGAAGGCCCGAGTATAACAGAGCTATCGCGCTGTGCTGCTTTCCTGCTGCTCAACGGCGTTGAGAATGTTTCCAGTGTCGCTTGTGTAGCGGTTGCTGATCGCTGCATAGGCCGGCTCCTGCTTGAACCGCTGCAGCTCTTCGGCAAAGGCCACGGCCAGTGCCTCGCGCCCAGGCTTGCGCACCAGGCCTAAATACTGCGCCTGGCGGCTGACTACCAGCGGCAGTTCTTCGACTTGCTGTTGCAGGCCGAGCTGGCGGAGCAGGTAATGCCCGACCCTGCGGTCGGTGATCGCCAGGTCGATACGGCCCAGCACCAGCTTGCCGAAGTTGGCTTCGTGGGTGGGTGCGGCTTCGCGCTTGAAGTGTGGGGCCTCGGTGAACGCTTTACCGTAGGCGTAGCCGGGCGATGTGCCGACGGTGAGGCCGGCGAGGTCGTCCAGGTGGGTGACGGCATGGCGGCGCGAGCGGCTTTGGAACAGGACGAATTCGACCTCCGACATGGGTTCGGAGCCATACACCATGTAGGGTTGGCGCGCGTCCGTCTGGAAGATGTCGAGAATGCCATCGGCCAGGCCCTGCTCAGCCATCGCCAAGCAGCGCTTCCAAGGCAGGAATTGCCACTCCACCTCGACGCCGAGGCGTGCGAAGACCTGGCTGGCGACTTCATAGTCGATGCCGCGCGGTTGGCCGTTGTGCTGAAACACATAAGGTGCCCAGTCGTCGGTTACCAGGCGCAAGCGTTCGCCCAGAGCCAACGGGCTCAGGCAAACGAGCAGGAGGATCCAGAACAGACGGGCGATATGTGGCATGGCCGGAGATTACGCGCTCGGCCGGTGTACGGTAAAGGCATGCATTATCGATGTGGGAGCGGGCGTGCCCGCGAACACCGGCGAAGCCGGTGTCAACGATCGGGTTGCTCTCTTCGCGGGCACGCCCGCTCCCACAAGACCGCGCAAGGCAATGAGTTTTGCGGGCACATCAGGCTTGGGTGGATCGCAGCAGATGCGCCTCGATATCCTTGCGCCGCTCGCCCAGCGATAGCCGTAGCCCCGGATGGCGCAGGCACTGACGCAGCCGCTCGGGCTCCACGTGGCCGTAGCGGTCATTGAGGTTTTCCAGGGCTTTGTCCCACCAGGCAGACGCACAGGCGCGATCGAACTCATTGGGGTAGGGGTAGCAGCCATAGAGCAATTCGCGGGCGAACTGGCGCTCGTGACTGGGCAGGGTCAGGCTCAACGCCTTGTAACCCAGGCGGTGCAGAGTGGGTGGCCGCGGCAGTTGGTCGTTGACCAGCGCAACGTCGGCCAAGGCCGAGGGGCTGAGTGGGTCGTGCTCGTGCTTGCGCAGCCAGGCCTGGATCTTGGCGCGGAACTGCGCCTTCCGGCTCCAGTAGTGATGAATGACATCGGTACACTCGGCCAGCTCCAGGTTGCGGTAGGCCGCTACTGCCAGGCAGAACTCCTCAAGGGTATAGGCCTCCCGAGCCAAGGGGTAGAATTCGTCCATCATGGCGATGGAGCGGTCCAGGGTGTCGCAGTTCTCGGCAGTGAGGCCGATAACGCCGGAATTGACGAGCGGCATCTGGCAGTCGGCCAGTCCCCGGGACTCGAGAATGGCCAGCAGGTTCTTGTACAACAGGCACTTCTGGTCAGCGCCGTAGCGCGTGCCGATGGCGTTGCACAGCAGGCGGTTGGGCGTCACACGGGCGAACAGATGCATCGGCGAAGTGCGGAAGAAGGTGTCGGTGTCGATCAGCACTGCCAGCGGGTGTTGCTGCAGTACCTGGCGCAGCAGCACATGCTTGCTGCGAAAGTGATAACCGTGCGGGGCATTCCATGCCTGGCGCGTGGCCTCGTCCAGCAGGTGGACGGTGACGGGCAGCCTGGCGTAGGGCTGCGCATTGTCGGTGTAGACCTGGATGTCCATGGCCTCGCCGGCTGCGCTGCCTAGCTGGGCGAGGGCGCTGACGATGCTGAAGCAGGCTTCCTGATGGTAGGTTGCCGGGCCAAAAGCCAGGTATACAAGCTGTGGGCGCGAAGGTTGGGTGTGCTGCATGGCAGGCAAGACCTGTTTAACCCGAAAATGAATAAGGCTTTAGTCTATGACCAAAGCCTTAATCATTTCTTAAGCAGACTTTGCCAAAAGATTTCAGCGCGGCAGCTTCAGGTTGTTCCAGATCGCCAGGCTCGGTTCGGCCTGGTTCAAGGTATAGAAGTGCAGGCCCGGCGCGCCGCCTTGCAACAGCTGTTCGCACATGCGGGTAATCACTTCTTCGCCGAAGGCCTGGATGCTGGCGGTGTCGTCGGCATAGGCTTCCAGCTGCTTGCGGATCCAGCGCGGGATCTCGGCGCCACAGGCATCGGAGAAGCGGGCCAGCTTGCTGTAGTTGGTGATCGGCATGATGCCCGGTACCACCGGAATCTCCACGCCCAGCTTCTGTGCACGCTCGACGAAGTAGAAGTAGCTGTCGGCGTTGAAGAAGTACTGGGTGATGGCGCTGTCGGCACCGGCCTTGACCTTGTGCACAAAGTTGGCCAGATCCGCCTCGAAGTTGCGCGCCTGCGGGTGCATTTCCGGGTAGGCAGCCACTTCCAGGTGGAAGTGATCAGCGGTCTCCTGGCGGATGAACTCGACCAGGTCACTGGCATAGCGCAGTTCACCACTGGCCATGCCCATGCCCGACGGCAGGTCACCACGCAGCGCGACAATGCGTTTGATGCCGGCTGCCTTGTACTCGGCCAGCAGGGCACGCAATTCGGCCTTGGTGTCGCCCACGCACGACAGGTGCGGCGCGGCAGGTATCTTCACTTCGCTTTCCAGCTGCAGCACGGTATTGAGCGTGCGGTCGCGGGTCGAGCCACCGGCACCGTAGGTGCAGGAGAAGAAGTCCGGGTTATAGGTGGCCAGCTGGCGGGCGACGCCCATCAGCTTTTCGTGACCGGCATCGGTCTTGGTCGGGAAGAACTCGAAACTGTAGCGGCGTTCTTGTGACATCAGGCGTTCCTCTGGCAACAAGCGTCTGGCGGCAAGCTGCAAGTAAAAGCCAGATCGGTGATGGCCGGTCTGGCTTGGGCGTCGTTCAAGATCTGTGTTTCCGGAGCTGCAAGTGGCAACGGCACGGTATGCCTTTGCCTGCCACTTGCAGCTTCATGCTTGCCGCTTAGTAGCGGTAGGCGTGCGGCTTGAACGGGCCTTCGACGGTCACGCCGATGTAGTCGGCTTGCTGCTTGGTCAGCTGGGTGACCACGCCGCCGAAGCCGCGGACCATTTCCAGGGCCACTTCTTCGTCGAGTTTCTTCGGCAGCACTTCAACGGTCAGGCGCTCGGCTTTCTTTTCGGCCGGCAGGTCAGCGAACTTCTGCTCGAACAGGAAGATCTGTGCCAGAACCTGGTTGGCGAACGAGCCGTCCATGATGCGGCTTGGGTGGCCAGTGGCGTTGCCCAGGTTGACCAGGCGGCCTTCGGCCAGCAGGATCAGGTAGTCGTCGTTCTGCGGGTCGAAGCTGCCAGCGCCGGTACGGTGGATCTTGTGAACCTGCGGCTTGACCTCTTCCCAGGCCCAGTTCTTGCGCATGAAGGCGGTGTCGATCTCGTTGTCGAAGTGGCCGATGTTGCAGACTACGGCACGCTTTTTCAGGGCCTTGAGCATGTTGGCGTCGCAGACGTTGACGTTACCGGTGGTGGTCACGATCAGGTCGATCTTGCCCAGCAGGGCCTTGTCGATGCTGGCTTCGGTGCCATCGTTGATACCGTCGATGAACGGCGAGACCAGCTCGAAGCCGTCCATGCAGGCCTGCATGGCGCAGATCGGGTCAATTTCGGAGACCTTGACGATCATGCCTTCCTGACGCAGGGACTGGGCCGAGCCCTTGCCCACGTCACCGTAGCCGATCACCAGGGCCTGCTTGCCCGACAGCAGGTGGTCGGTACCACGCTTGATGGCATCGTTCAGGCTGTGACGGCAGCCGTACTTGTTGTCGTTCTTGCTCTTGGTGACCGAGTCGTTGACGTTGATCGCCGGGACTTTCAGCTCGCCCTTGGCCAGCATGTCCAGCAGGCGGTGTACGCCGGTGGTGGTCTCTTCGGTCACGCCGTGCACGCGTTCCAGTACCTGCGGGTACTTCTTGTGCAGCAGTTCGGTCAGGTCACCACCGTCGTCGAGGATCATGTTGGCGTCCCATGGCTGGCCATCTTTCAGGATGGTCTGCTCCAGGCACCACTCGTACTCTTCTTCGGTTTCACCTTTCCAGGCGAACACCGGGATACCGGCGGCGGCGATCGAGGCGGCGGCCTGGTCTTGAGTCGAGAAGATGTTGCAGGACGACCAGCGCACTTCGGCACCCAGGGCAACCAGGGTTTCGATCAGCACGGCGGTCTGGATGGTCATGTGGATGCAGCCCAGGATCTTCGCACCCTTGAGCGGTTGCTCGGCCAGGTACTTGCGACGCAGGCCCATCAGCGCAGGCATTTCCGATTCGGCAATGATGGTTTCGCGACGGCCCCAGGCGGCCAGGGAGATGTCGGCGACTTTGTAATCGGTAAAACCAGCAGGCATGTTTGCAGCGCTCATGAGAGCCTCCATTCGTAATGTGCGAATGGGCGCCGTTGTGCGTTAAGCGCTCGCGGGAGCGAGCAACGCCCCATCCGAGCCTGACAGGCCTAGCCTGCTGCAGCGCCCCTCGGACAGGTGGCGGGCATGGCACCGCTGTGGGCAACCATGTAAAACGGCGCAGATTATAGCTGTCCCCGCCGGCTTGCCCAAGGTTTTCCGTCGATTAATCGCGACGATAGTCGATGTTCAATGGAGCGAAGGCAGCCGCTCTGCCATCATTGCTACACGTTAGCCAAGCAGGTCAGGAGTACAGATGAACTTTCACACCCGCAAGTGGGTTAAACCCGAAGACCTCAACCCTAATGGCACCCTGTTCGGTGGCAGCCTGTTGCGCTGGATCGATGAAGAGGCGGCGATCTACGCCATCGTCCAGTTGGGCAACCAGCGTGTGGTGACCAAGTACATGTCGGAAATCAACTTCGTCAGTGCTTCGCGTCAGGGTGACATCATCGAGCTGGGCATCACCGCTACCGCGTTCGGCCGCACCTCGATCACCCTCAAGTGCGAAGTGCGTAACAAGATCACCCGCAAGAGCATTCTGACTGTCGACAAGATGGTGTTCGTCAACCTGGGCGAGGATGGCTTGCCGGCAGCCCATGGGCGCACCGAGATCAAGTACGTGCAGGACCAGTTCCCGGATTCGGCAGTCGAATAGACCCTGGTTGCCTGTGCCGGCCTCTTCGCGGGTGAACCCGCGAATGGGCCGCAAAGCGGCCCCGGCATTCTCAAGGCTGGGCGCTGACCTTGCGCACCACCCGCCCAATGCTCAACCCCTGCACCAGAATCGACGACAACACCACGATGTAGGTGATCGACAGCAGCAGGTCCCGTTCATCGCCCAGCGGTAGCGACAGCGCAAGTGCCACCGACACGCCACCGCGCAGGCCGCCCCAGGTCAGCACCCGCACCGTGCCTTTGGGCACCGGGCGCCAGCGCCGCAGCAGCACGATCGCCGGGGCCACCGTCAACAGGCGCGACAGCAGCACTGCCAGCGCCAGCACGCCGCCGGCCGCCAGGTGCATCCAGTTGAACGGCAGCAGCAACAGCTCCAGGCCGATCAATGCGAACAGCAGGGCATTGAGCATGTCGTCGATCAGCTCCCAGAAACCGTCCATGTAACGGCGGGTCATGTCATTCATCGCCAGGTTGCGCCCCAGGTTGCCGATGATCAGGCCTGCCACCACCATGGCGATCGGTGCCGACACATGCAGCTCGTAGCACATCGCCGAACCACCGATTACCAGCGCCAGGGTCAGCATGACCTCCACCTGATACTGCTCGACACTCTTGATCATGCGGTAGGTGGCGTAGCCGATCAGGCCACCGAACACCACACCGCCAATGGCCTCGCGGGCGAACAGGATCGCCGTGTCGGCCATGCTCGGTGTTTCACCCAGCTGGATGATGCCCAGCAACACGGTGAATACCACGACTGCCGTGCCGTCGTTGAACAGTGACTCGCCGACGATGGTGGTTTTAAGCGGTTTGGGCGCATTGGCAGTACGCAGCGCGCCAAGCACTGCAATCGGGTCGGTCGGTGAGATCAGTGCACCGAACAGCAGGCAGTAGATCAGGGGCACCTGCCAGCCGAACAGGGCAAACACCCAATGCGCCAGGTAGCCGATGACCACGGTGGCGATCAGCACGCCCAAGGTGGCCAGCAGGCCGATCGGCCAGCGGTAGCTGCGCAGGTCGCTGAGGTTGACGTGCAGGGCGCCGGCAAACAGCAGGAACGCCAGCATCCAGTGCATGAGCAGATCGTTGAAGTCGATCTGGTTCATCAACCCTTCGACGCGCTCTTCCAGGCCGGGGAAGCCGACAAGGCTCAGGCCTTGCAATATCAGGGAAAACAACAGCGCCGTAACCATCACGCCGATAGCGGGGGGCAGGCCGATGAAGCGGTAATTGACATAGGTAAGAAGGGTGGTGAGGCAGATAAACGCGGCAACTAATTCAAGCATCCCGAATCCTGTAACAGTGGCTTCCAAGTCGTTACCCGAGTGACTCGGGCAGTTCTTTGATGACCTGGCTCGGGGTTCGGGGCACAGGGTTTGACCGAATTAGTCCAAATCGTTCCCGTGACAGTCTGCACTGGTTACCCTGTGGGAGCGGGCGTGCCCGCGAACACCGGCAAAGCCGGTGCCATACACCGAGTTGCATTCTTCGCGGGCATGCCCGCTCCCACAAAGCCCCCCTGAACGCTATATATTCACAGCCATGAAAAGCCATAAGGACAAGAAGGCGTGTTGGCAACATCTCTGGTGCTGGTTGCCGCCCTGCTGCATGCAACCTGGAATACCTTGATCAAATTCAGTGGCGAGCGCTTGCTGGTAATTGCCAGCATGGACACGGTAGCGCTGGCCTTCGCGGTGCTGGCGGTGCCCTTCGTCGATGTTCCGCCTGCTGAAATCTGGCCCTGGTTGGTAGCTTCGGCACTGGCTGAGCAGTTGTACCGCTATCTGCTGATCAAGGCCTACCGCGTGGGCGACCTGGGGCTGGTCTATCCTCTGATGCGCGGGCTGTCACCGCTGGTGGTGCTGGGGCTGACCCTGGCCTTTGCCGGGGAATCGCTGAGCCAGCAGCAGATCATCGGTATCCTGTTGATCCCCTGTGGCATGGCCTGCCTGTTGTGGCAGGGCGGCGGCGGTGACCGGCTGCCATGGTCGATGCTGCCGGTAGTTGCCTTGATTGGCCTGTGCATTGGTTGCTACACCTGGTTCGACGGCCAGGCCGTGCGCCTGTGGGGCAAGCCGTGGGATTACCTGGTCTGGCTGACCCTGCTCAGCGCCTGGCAATTCCCGTTGTTGGCGGGCGTAGCGCGGCGGGCGCCATTC
The DNA here is from genome assembly GCF_036961695.1 of Pseudomonas sp. CGJS7. Taxonomy (NCBI): domain Bacteria; kingdom Pseudomonadati; phylum Pseudomonadota; class Gammaproteobacteria; order Pseudomonadales; family Pseudomonadaceae; genus Pseudomonas; species Pseudomonas sp. CGJS7. The sequence continues at coordinate 31,809 of NZ_JBAMDI010000096.1, forward strand.
GTACTGTTCTGGCGAACCCAATGGCGCCTTGGGTTGGCGGTAGGGTTCTGCGTATTGTTCAGCTATGCCCTGGTGCTGTGGGCCATGCATCTGGGGTCAGTGGCCGAAGCGGCGGCACTGCGGGAGTTGAGCGTGATCCTGGTGGTGCTGCTGGGCATGCGCTACCTCAAAGAACCTTTTGGCGGGCCAAGACTCCTAGCTTGCGGGCTGGTGTTGGCCGGCATGCTGGTAATGAAGCTTTGAACTGAAGACTGAACAAGGAGTCCTGTCCATGACTGTTGCCCTGTGGTGCATCCTGATTGCGCTGCTGTTGAACCCGCTTTGTGCCTTGATCGCCAAGGCGAGCAGTGGCCGTTTCGGCCTTAAGGACAATCACGATCCGCGAGCCTTTCTCGATACCTTGTCGGGCCTGCCGCGGCGTGCTCATGCAGCGCAGCAGAATGGCTACGAAGCGTTTCCGGCATTTGCTGCGGCGGTGCTTGTGGCGGATATCGTGGGCAATGCAGAGCAGGTGACCCAGGATGTGCTGGGGGTGATGTATATCACCAGCCGCTTGCTTTACATCATCTGCTACCTGGCCGACTGGGCTGCCTTGCGGTCGCTGGTGTGGTTTGCCAGCCTGGCACTGATCGTGTCGTTCTTCGTGGTTTCCATCTGAAACCGGCTGGCCATCTTCGCGGGCAGCCCCCGCGAAGATAGCCACAACGATCAAGGTACCTTGGGTACCTCAGGCAGTGGCTGGCCCTTGGGCCATAGCATCCAGATCTGCCCTTGCTGCTTCATGTTCCCGGCCAGTTCGCCGGCTTCCGGCCCGGTGCCCCAGAACAGGTCGGCACGCACTTCGCCGGTAATCGCCCCGCCGGTGTCTTGCGCGCCAACCGGTCGTACCACCGGCGTGCCGTCCGGGCGTGTGGTAGACAGCCATAACAAGCTGCCCAGGGGAATCACCTTGCGGTCGATGGCCACGCTGTAGCCGGCGGTAAGCGGTACGTTCAGCGAGCCGCGCGGGCCTTCGTTGCTGTCCGGGCGGGTGCTGAAGAATACGTAGCTGGGGTTGCTGGCCAGCAGCTCTGGTACGCGCTGCGGGTTGGCCTGGGCCCAGGCATGAATGGCGCCCATGCTCACTTCTTCTTTTTTCAGCTGACCTTGCTCCACCAGCCAGCGGCCGATCGGCCGATAGGGGTGGCCGTTCTGGTCGGCGTAGCCCAGGCGCAGTTGACGTCCGCCTTCCAGTTGCACCCGGCCAGAACCCTGGATCTGCAGGAATTGCAGGTCCATCGGGTCGGTCAGCCAGGCCAGCACCGGTGCCTTGACGCCATTACGGTTGATGACTTCGGCCGTGTCGTAGGGCTTGAGCACCTGACCCTCCAGGCGGCCGCGCAGGCGTTTGCCCTTCAGTTCGGGGTACACGCTGGCCAGGTCGACCACGATCATGTCATCAGGGATGCCGTAGACCGCCACATGGTTGGTTGCCGATTGGCTCAGGCTGCCTGGGTAGACTGGCTCGTAGTAGCCGGTAATCAGGCCGTTGGCATTGTTCTCTGCAGAGCGCAGGCCGTACACCTGCAGGTTCTGCTCAAGGAAGGTTCGCACTTGGGCGGCGCTGGCTGTGGCGCTGCCGGCCGCTTCGCAGGTGGCGGCCCACACCGCGTCGCGCTTGAGTTTTTCGCAGCCGTTGCGCCATGCATAAAAGCCTGCCAGCAGGTCTTCATCGCTGACGGCCGGCAAGTCTTTCCAAGTGGCCGGGGCATAGGTGGCGACAGCGTGGGGCTCGGGCTTGGCGCTCTCGCCGCCGTTGCAGCCGGCCAGCAAAGCCAGCACCGGCAGTGTCCAGGCCAGGTGGCGCAGGGCAGATTTCATGTGTGCATTCCTGTCATGAGCGAACATGAAGGTTCGCCCCTGTCTTTTATGTGGCTATTGGTGTTTGGCCCAGGGGCAGCGATACTGGCCGCCCATTTGCGTAGGCCGAAGTGAGCGTGATGTTGAAGCGATTGACCGTTGTTCTGCTGGCAGCACTTGCCCTGGGAGGGGCTCTGACGGGTTGTGACCGGGTTGACCCGAATTCGCCGCTGGGCAAACGCAAGGTGATCTTCAAGGACATGCTCAAGACCAGCGAGGACCTCGGCGGCATGCTGCGTGGCCGGTTGCCGTTCGACGGGGTGAAGTTTGCCGACGGTGCGCTGAAGCTGGACAGCCTGTCGCATCAGCCGTGGCAGCATTTTCCACAGGTGCGCGATGGTGGTGACAGCGCCGCCCGTGCCGAAGTGTGGGAGCGCCAGGCGCGGTTCCATGACCTGGCCCGGCAGCTTGAGGGCGTCACCGGCGAACTGGTCGATGTCACCCGCAACCAGCCACTGGATGCTGCGCAACTGAAGGCACCGATGGACAAGGTCGAGGCTGCGTGCAAGGCCTGTCATAGCGAATTTCGTAATCATTGAATGGCTGTGCTGTTTGCGCAAACCTTCGAGGCGTGTACAAATTCCACAAAGACCAGGCTTGCCGGCCAGATGCCTTAGCGGTCGAGAGCGTCGACCGCTTCCTGCAGCTCTTTACGCGACTCGGCCAGCTTGTCCTTGCGCTTGTTGATCTTCTCGGCGTCGCCTTTCTTCTCTGCCTTCTTCAAGTCCTTTTCCCGCTGCGCCACTTCGTGACGCGCATCGAGCACCTTCTGCTCACGTTCCTTGCGCAGGCTGGCGTCGGTGCAGTTGTCCACACCGCGCAGGGCTTCCTCCAGCCCTGCAACCTGGTCCCTGTTGCCGTGGTCACGGGCAATTTTCAGCTGGTTTTCGATGGCGCTGCGCTTGGCGGCGCAACCGGTCAGGCCGGCATCCGGCTGGGCAGCCTGAGCAGTGCCCGCGGCCAGGCCCAGTGTTGCGAGCAGGAAAAGAGTCGAAATACGTTTCATGAAAAGCCTCCCTAACGGGGCGGGGCAGCAAAAGTTGGGGGAAATCCTGCCTTGGTTTTGCCCATTTAGAAACCCTTGGTGAGGTTTTCTGCCGGAGTCTCGGGTTTTTCCTACGCACTATTTGGTAAAAAATCATTGCTCAATGCGCTGGGGTGGGGTCCGGAAACCTTCTATGCCGGCTTCGGCCAACTGTGCGGCAATGGCTTGCACCTCGGAGGCCGCGAAAAACTCCACAAGTTGGCGCGAGCGTTTTGCGCCGATGCCGGGCACGGTTTGCCATTGCCCGGCACTGCGTGAGGCCAGCGCCTGCCAGTCGCCAGTCAGTGGCAAATGCTTGCCAATGGGCATACCAAGGGCGCGCAGCCACTGATCGAATGGGCGTGAGCGAGCTTCGTCGAAACTGCCCATCAGGTGTGCCGCAGTGAGCCTGCTGATACCGGGGGCCTGCTGCAGGCGCTCGGCATCGAGCTGCAGCCAGTCGGTCATGGACGTTACCAAGCCAGCTTCGACCAGCCGACGCCATGTGCCGGGCCCGGTGCGTGGCAAGGCCAGGCCCTGTTTACCGCCAAGCCAGGTGAGGCGGGCAATGAACTGCTCATCACAGCCCTCGCTGGCCTGCCAACAGCTGTGGGCATGATGCTGGTCGGGTGCTGGTGCGGTTATCGGTTGGCGCTCTACAGCGCGGTGCACGACGTGTTCGAGCCGGGGAATGGTCAGCCCGGCAAGGCTGACGGCCACCTGATCGCCGGGGCGAATATCCAGGCGTTGCCAGCGCGCCAGCGACCCAAGGCTGACTTGGGTAATGCGCCGGTCATCGAGGGTAACGGGTTGCAGGTGAAGAACGGGCGTGACCCTGCCAGTGCGGCCGACCCGAAAGCGCACGTCGCGTACTTCGGCCAAGGCTTGTGCATAGGGGTACTTCCAGGCCGCGATCCAGTAGGGCGCCTTGGCCTGCCAGCGCTCGGCAGGTGGCCGACTGCCCTGGCGCAGGATCACACCGTCGGTGGCGAAGGGCAGAGCAGAGCGATACCAGTGCTCGCGCCAGTGTGCTGCATCCTCCAGCGTATCGATGGCGATGCTGTAAAGCTGGCTATCCGGAAAACCCAGTCGTGCCAGCTGGGCGAGGCGTTCGGCCTGTTGCTCGGGGCCGTGCGGCCAGCCCCATACGAACAGGCCGATAGCGTTGCCTTGTGCGCCAGTCAGTTGCTTGCGTGCGAGCAGCCCTGCCACGGTACCCCGGGCGTTGGCGCTGCCTGCCTTGGCTTGCACATGTTCGTCCAGGCGCAGATACAGCTCACCTTGCAAGTGCAGGTCGACCGCCTCAGGCAACTGCCGGGTGACAGCGCCGAGCTGTGGGATGTGTCGGCTCCAGTCATGGCCGTGTACACCGTCCCCCCGGCTGGTCAGCTGCACCAATCGGCCCTGTTGGTAAGTGAGGGAAACGGCTACGCCGTCGACCTTGGGCTGTACCCACACGCCGGTCTTGCCGGCCATCCATCGCGCCACGGCCTGGCGGTCTGCCAGCTTGTCGACGCCGGTATGCGGCACGGGGTGGGGGACCGGGCCGCGAGCACTGGCCAGGGGGGAGGGGCTGGTGCCAACCGCGAAGCACTGCTGCAGGTGGTTCAGGCGCTCGCGGCTCTGGTCGTACAGTTCGTCGGCCACCAGGGCTATGCCCTGCCGATGGTAGTGCTCGTCCCATCGGGCAAGCGTGGCGCGCAGTTGCGCAACTTCGGCCTTGGCCTGTTGCGGGTTCCAGTGTGGGCATGAGGCAGCCCTGGCCAATGGGGTGTTCAGCACAAATAGCAGGGCGAACAACAACAGGTACGGCATGGCCTGGCATCCTTGCATGGCGGGGAAGCGCTTAGCGTAGGCGGGTGGCGGGGCGGGCGGTGCGTGCAGTTGTCAGGTGATATTTCGCTGGTGCTCGTCTCCAAGCCCGAGGCGGAGCAAGAAACGAGCGCGGCGCTCGATCTCACGGGCGATGAACATGCCGTGACAGGCACAAAAAAGCCCCTGCCGATCGCTCGGCAGGGGCTTTCGTCTGGCGCTGCAGGAAGCTTACAGGCCGGCAGCGTCACGCAGCGACTGGGCGCGGTCGGTGCGCTCCCAGGTGAAGGTGGTGAAGGTGTCGTCGCCGACAGTCTTCTGCTGCGGAGTACGGCCGAAGTGGCCGTAGGCAGCGGTTTCCTGATACATCGGGTGCAGCAGGTCGAGCATGGTGGTGATGGCGTACGGACGCAGGTCGAAGCACTCGCGCACCAGCTGGATGATCTTGTCGTCGGAGACCTTGCCGGTACCGAAGGTGTTGATCGAGATGGAGGTCGGCTGGGCCACGCCAATGGCGTACGACACCTGGATCTCGCAACGCTCGGCCAGGCCGGCGGCGACGATGTTCTTGGCCACGTAGCGGCCGGCGTAGGCGGCGGAACGGTCGACCTTGGACGGGTCCTTGCCGGAGAACGCGCCACCCCCGTGACGGGCCATGCCGCCGTAAGAGTCGACGATGATCTTGCGGCCAGTCAGGCCGCAGTCACCCACCGGGCCACCGATGATGAAGTTGCCGGTCGGGTTGATGTGGTACTGGGTGCCTTTGTGCAGCAGTTCGGCCGGCAGGGTGTGCTTGACGATCAGCTCCATCACGGCTTCTTGCAAGTCTTTCTGCGAAACCTCCGGGTTGTGCTGGGTCGACAGCACCACGGCGTCGATACCGACCACTTTGCCGTTCTCGTAGCGGCAGGTGACCTGCGACTTGGCATCCGGGCGCAGCCATGGCAGCAGGCCGGACTTGCGCGCCTCGGCCTGGCGTTCTACCAGACGGTGCGAGAAGCAGATCGGTGCAGGCATCAGGACTTCGGTTTCGTTGCTGGCATAGCCGAACATCAGGCCCTGGTCACCGGCGCCCTGGTCTTCCGGCTTGGAGCGGTCCACGCCCTGGGCGATGTCTACCGACTGTTTGCCGATGATGTTCATCACGGCGCAGGTGGCGCCGTCGAAGCCGACGTCGGAGCTGTTGTAGCCGATGTCGATGATGACTTTGCGCACCAGGTCTTCCAGGTCGACCCAGGCCGAAGTGGTGACTTCGCCGGCGATGATGGCGACACCGGTCTTGACCAGGGTTTCGCAGGCTACGCGGGCGTATTTGTCCTGAGCGATGATGGCATCAAGGACTGCGTCCGAAATCTGGTCGGCGATCTTGTCCGGATGCCCTTCGGACACGGACTCGGAGGTGAAAAGGGAGTATTCGCTCATCTCGAAGGTTCCTGAAATTTACCGATGGTGTATGTCGCCAGCCGTCCGCTGAAAATGGCGGACCTGGATCTGGAAACCGTTACGCAAGCCCACGTACAGGCTGTCCGCATGGGCCAGCCCGGCAGCGTTGGCCCAGCGCGCCAGGTCGTCCTGTTCGAAGCCCAGCCAGAGGTCGCCGCAGGCTTCGCGCGCCCACCCCTGGTCATGGCTGCACAGTTCGGTGACCAGCAGGCTGCCGCCTGCCTTCACCCGTTTGGCCAGCTGGCGCAAGGCCAGGGCCGGGTCGCTGAAATGGTGCAGCACCATGTTCAGCACAACGCAGTCGGCGGCCACATCCGTTGCACCCAGTGCATCGGCCAACTGCAGGTTCACGTTGTCGAGCCCTTCGCGCTGGCACACCTGGCGCGCAAGCTCGAGCATGGTAGGGCTGTTGTCCAGGGCGGTGACCTGGGCGAAGCGCCGGGCCAGGTCGGGCAGGAAGCCACCGTCGCCGGGGCCGACTTCCAGCGCGCTGGCGGCCGGGTCGAAATGCAGTTTGTCGAGCAGCGCCAGCAGGCTGTCGCGGTACTGCGGAAGGCCGGCGATCAGGTCCTGCTGGGCACGGAACTTCTCTTCCACGCGCAGGAAGAAGTCCTGGCTGGTGGCCGCCCGGCGCTGCTGGACATGGGCTATGCGCGCCTGCACATCGGGCGGCAGGGCCAGGTCGTCGACTTCTTCGAGCAGCGCCGCGTGCAGCCGGCCACCCAGGCGCAGGCCATCGGGCAGGGCACGGCGGTAGAAGATGGCGTTGCCTTCGCGGCGGGTTGCCACGAGGTCGGCCTGAGCCAGCACCTTGAGGTGATGGCTCATGCCCGACTGGCCGATGTCGAAGATCTGCGCCAGCTCCAGCACACCGAACGAGTCATTGGCCAAGGCGCGCAATACGTTCAGGCGCAACGCATCGCCACTGGCTTTGCACAGGGCGGCCAATGTTTCGCGTTGCTCGGGGATCGATTGCGCACGCAGATTCATGGGGCGGCAGTCTAGACAGGCATCGATGCCCTAGCAAGGCCAATATCAAAAAGTTTTGATATTGGCGATGTGCTGCAAGCCGAAAGCCTCAAGTTACACGCTTTGGGGCGCCCCGAGTCGCGCTCTGCTTCTTCAGTTGCGGCTTAAAGCTGGCGCTTGGCGCTTAAATGTTTGCCCCAAGCGCCCCCAGTGGGCGAAAATGGCCGCCTTTTTCGTGACACCACCTATTCAAGCCCCCTAGGAGATCAGCGATGCCCAGCCGTCGTGAACGTGCCAACGCCATTCGTGCCCTCAGCATGGATGCCGTGCAAAAGGCCAACAGCGGCCACCCAGGTGCCCCCATGGGCATGGCGGATATCGCCGAAGTGCTTTGGCGCGACTACCTGAAGCACAACCCGAGCAACCCGAGCTTCGCCGACCGTGACCGCTTCGTGCTGTCCAACGGCCACGGTTCGATGCTGATCTACTCGCTGCTGCACCTGACCGGCTACGACGTCACCATCGATGACATCAAAGGCTTCCGCCAACTGCACAGCCGCACCCCGGGCCACCCGGAATACGGCTACACCCCAGGCGTTGAAACCACCACCGGCCCGCTCGGCCAGGGTATCGCCAACGCCGTGGGCTTCGCCCTGGCCGAAAAAGTGCTGGCTGCCCAGTTCAACCGTGACGGCCACAATATCGTCGACCACAACACCTATGTGTTCCTCGGCGACGGCTGCATGATGGAAGGCATCTCCCATGAAGTCGCCTCGCTGGCCGGCACCCTGGGCCTGAACAAGCTGATCGCCTTCTACGATGACAATGGCATCTCCATCGACGGCGAAGTGCACGGCTGGTTCACCGACAACACCCCGGCGCGCTTCGAAGCCTACAACTGGCAGGTGATCCGCAACGTCGACGGCCACGATGCCGAAGAAATCAAGATGGCCATCGAGACCGCCCGCAAGAGCGATCGCCCGACCCTGATCTGCTGCAAAACCACCATCGGTTTCGGTTCGCCGAACAAGCAGGGCAAGGAAGACTGCCACGGTGCCCCGCTGGGCAACGACGAAATCGCCCTGACCCGCCAGGCCCTGAACTGGAACCACGGCCCGTTCGAAATCCCGGCCGACATCTACGCCGAGTGGGATGCCAAGGCCGCCGGTGCCAAGGTTGAAGCCGAGTGGAACCAGCGCTTCGACGCCTACGCCAAGGCCTACCCGGAGCTGGCTGCCGAGTTCAAGCGCCGTGCCAGCGGCGAGCTGCCGGCCGACTTCAGCGAAAAGGCCCAGGCCTACATCAACGAAGTGGCTGCCAAAGGCGAAACCATCGCCAGCCGCAAGGCCAGCCAGAACGCCCTGAACGCCTTCGGCCCGCTGCTGCCCGAGTTCCTCGGCGGTTCGGCTGACCTGGCCGGCTCCAACCTGACCCTGTGGAAAGGTTGCAAGGGCGTCGAAGCCAATGACGCCAGCGGCAACTACGTGTTCTACGGCGTGCGCGAGTTCGGCATGACCGCCATCATGAACGGCGTTGCCCTGCACGGTGGCCTGGTACCTTACGGCGCGACCTTCCTGATGTTCATGGAATACGCCCGCAACGCCGTGCGCATGTCGGCACTGATGAAGCAGCGCGTGATCCACGTGTACACCCACGACTCCATCGGTCTGGGCGAAGACGGCCCGACGCACCAGCCGATCGAGCAGCTGACCAGCCTGCGCAGCACCCCGAACCTGGACACCTGGCGCCCGGCCGACGCGGTGGAATCCGCTGTGTCCTGGAAAAGCGCCCTGGAGCGCAAGGACGGCCCATCGGCGCTGATCTTCTCGCGCCAGAACCTGCAGCACCAGGACCGCGATGCCCAGCAGATCGCCGACATCAGCCGCGGTGGTTATGTGCTCAAGGACTGCGCCGGCGAGCCTGAACTGATTCTGATCGCCACCGGTTCCGAAGTGGGCCTGGCTGTTCAGGCCTTCGACAAGCTGACCGAGCAAGGCCGCAAGGTGCGCGTGGTTTCCATGCCGTGCACCAGCGTGTTCGATGCCCAGGACGCTGCCTACAAGCAGTCCGTGCTGCCGCTGGAAGTCGGTGCGCGCATCGCCATCGAAGCTGCCCACGCCGACTTCTGGTACAAGTACGTCGGCCTGGAAGGTCGTATCATCGGCATGACCACCTACGGTGAGTCGGCGCCGGCTTCGGCATTGTTCGAAGAGTTCGGCTTCACCCTGGAGAACATCCTCGGTACTGCCGAAGAGCTGCTGGAAGACTGATTTAAAGATCTGCGGGCGGTGTCGCCTTCATTCGCGGGCAAGCCCGCTCCCACAGAGGTTGCATGAAACCCTGTGGGAGCGGGCTTGCCCGCGAATGCCACACCGCAAATTCCGCAGGCTGACGACAATTGAACTGTCTCGTGAGCCCCGAATGCCCCACCGTCCCTACAAAGTTGCACTCAACGGTTATGGCCGTATCGGCCGCTGTGTCCTGCGCGCGCTGTTCGAGCGGGGGGCAAAGGCCGGTTTCGAGATCGTCGCGCTGAACGATCTGGCCGATCAGGCCAGCCTCGAATACCTGACACGCTTCGACTCCACCCACGGGCGTTTTCCCGGCGAGGTCAAGGTCGACGGCGACTGTCTGCACATCAATGGCGACTGCGTGAAGGTAATGCGCAGTGCCACCCCCGAAGGCATCGACTGGGCTGCGCTGGGCATCGACTTGGTGCTGGAGTGTTCCGGTGCCTATAACACCCGTGCCGATGGCCAGCGTTTCCTCGAAGCCGGGGCGCCAAGGGTGCTGTTCTCGCAGCCCATGGCCAGCGAGGCTGACGTTGACGCCACGGTGGTCTACGGCATCAACCAGGACTGCCTAACCGGTAGCGAGCGCCTGGTGTCCAACGCCTCGTGCACCACCAACTGCGGCGTGCCGCTGCTGCGTGTGCTGGACCAGGCGTTTGGCATCGAATATGTGCAGATCACCACCATCCACTCGGCGATGAACGACCAGCCGGTGATCGATGCCTATCACCACGAAGACCTGCGCCGCACGCGTTCGGCCTTCCAGTCGGTGATCCCCGTGTCCACTGGCCTGGCGCGTGGCATCGAGCGCCTGCTTCCGGAACTTGCCGGGCGAATCCAGGCCAAAGCGGTACGTGTACCGACCGTCAACGTCTCGTGCCTGGACATCACCCTGCAGACCGCCCGCGACACCAGTGCGGCCGAAGTCAACCGAGTGCTGCGCGAGGCCGCGCTGGAAGGCCCGCTTAAAGGCTTGCTGGCCTACACCGAGCTGCCGCACGCCAGCTGTGATTTCAACCATGACCCGCATTCGGCGATCGTTGATGCCAGCCAGACGCGTGTTTCCGGGCCCCGCCTGGTAAACCTGCTGGCCTGGTTCGACAACGAATGGGGTTTTGCCAACCGTATGCTCGACGTTGCCGAACACTTTCTGCACGTCGTTCACCCAACCCGCAACAAACAGCCCTGAAGGACTGCATTCATGACCGTGTTGAAGATGACCGACCTCGACCTGCAAGGTAAGCGCGTACTGATCCGCGAAGACCTCAACGTGCCTGTGAAGGACGGTGTGGTAGCCAGCGACGCGCGTATCCTGGCAGCGCTGCCGACCATCAAGCTGGCCCTGGAGAAGGGCGCAGCGGTAATGGTCTGCTCGCACCTGGGCCGCCCGACCGAAGGCGAATTCTCTGCCGAGAACAGCCTCAAGCCGGTCGCCGATTACCTGAGCAAGGCCCTGGGCCGTGACGTGCCGCTGGTTGCCGACTACCTGGACGGTGTCGCGGTACAGGCCGGTGAACTGGTGCTGTTCGAGAACGTGCGCTTCAACAAGGGCGAGAAAAAGAACGCCGACGAGCTGGCGCAGAAATACGCAGCCCTGTGCGACGTATTCGTCATGGACGCTTTCGGCACCGCACACCGCGCCGAAGGCTCGACCCATGGCGTCGCCAAGTTCGCCAAGGTGGCCGCTGCCGGCCCACTGCTGGCAGCCGAACTGGATGCCCTGGGCAAGGCCCTGAAAGCCCCGGCCAAGCCAATGGCGGCCATCGTTGCCGGCTCCAAGGTTTCCACCAAACTGGACGTGCTGAACAGCCTGAGCAGTGTTTGCGACCAGCTGATCGTCGGTGGCGGTATTGCCAACACCTTCCTGGCCGCTGCCGGCCACCCGGTGGGCAAGTCGCTGTACGAGCCTGACCTGGTCGACACCGCCAAGGCCATTGCCGCCAAGGTCAGCGTGCCGCTGCCAGTCGACGTGGTGGTTGCCAAGGAGTTTGCTGAGAGCGCCGAAGCTACCGTCAAAGCCATTGCCGACGTAGCTGCCGACGACATGATCCTGGACATCGGCCCGCAAACCGCAGCCAACTTCGCCGAGCTGCTGAAATCGTCGAAAACCATTCTGTGGAACGGCCCGGTTGGCGTGTTCGAATTCGATCAGTTCGGCAACGGCACCAAGGTACTGGCCAAGGCCATCGCCGACAGCGCCGCGTTTTCCATCGCCGGTGGCGGTGACACCCTGGCCGCCATCGACAAATATGGCGTCAGCAAGGAAATCTCCTACATTTCTACCGGTGGTGGCGCCTTCCTCGAGTTCGTCGAGGGCAAGGTCCTGCCAGCTGTGGCAATCCTGGAAGAGCGGGCCAAGGCCTGATGACGTCGGCGCTTGGCAAAGGGAGTGGCCTGGTGGTCAAACAATTGCCTGTGATGATGCTGGCCGGTCTGCTGAGCGCTTGCGCGGGCAGCCCGGCCTCGGATACCGACCCGGCGCAGTCGCACAAGGGCGGTTGCTATCAGTCCGACTGGCAGGCCGAGACTGTGCCGGTCATCGGCAAGCGCGTGGGCCCGGAAGGCCTGGAAAAGTACGACGAAGACCACCAGCGCAAGGCGCCGGGTTGCCCTTGATCGGGTAATAGGCAACCTGAACGTTGATTTGTGGTCTTGAAGA
>NZ_JBAMDI010000097.1:0-42562 GCF_036961695.1 Pseudomonas sp. CGJS7
AGACGAGTGCGAAGGCTGGAGTCGGCGTGAAGAGCGGCGAGAGCCAATGCCCGATGGGCAGCGGCGCGAATTTTGGACGGACGGAGGGCGTGCACTGGGTGTTGCTCCTTGAGTTGAGGAGCCATCACCGCTTGCGGCCAAGCAAGGAATGGTGACGGCTGTACGCGGGTTGGCCGACCGGGACTCAAGGCACCCGGCACACCCGAAGGTGTCCCACGCACAGCCGCCATAACACGAAACTGCGGGCACAAAAAAAGCGCCTGCAATCGTATGGTGGGCGCTTGTGCGCCTTGAGTAGTTCGACCGGCCAAGGTCGGTCGCTGAATTTGCAGCGACGACTACAGAGTAAACGTGAGTGATCAGAAGCGCAACAGGTGCACTTACTTGCATAAGCGCGAATGCAAGATTAGATTGAGCGGGCATGAAGACTTACCTCAACGCCCTCGGTAGCCGCCGGGGGCGTTTTCGTTTGAGCGGTGCGGGCCGGAGCGGTCAGTTGCCGGATGTCAGTGGAGGTGCTTCGCCTTTCAGCCAGGCGAAGATCCTCGCATCTTCCCTGCACCGTCGGCGGTACTCCTCGGCGAGCCACTCTTCACGCTTTGCAACGCACTCAGTTACGAAAGTATCCAGGTCTGTCTGGTCTCGTCCAAACGCATGACTTTGTTCGCTGGTGGCCTGCTCCACCTCCAGATCGTTCGCTACCCAGCCCTCCCAAACCTCAGCATCATTCGAATAGAGGTAACTCTCATCGGTGAACCAGTAGGTTACCCATTCAGCCAGTTGAATTGCTGTGAGGCCCAAACGCCGCCGTTTGTCCATTGCGAATGGCCCCTCACCCACGATGGTGGAGAACTCGCGACGGATTCCATGCTTGCGCATGAACGCGGGCATTTCCCAAGGGTTCGCGCGCAGCGGAATGGCTAGGCCATCTGGGTTGAAAAAGAACGCCTCTTGGGACTGGCCGTTCCAACTCACTCCAGCAATGATCCTGTGGCGCCAGTTGACATCCCCATGCTTGTAGAGGCAGAACGCTGCGCCATATGGATCATGGAATGGGCCAGTGAAGTGATAATGGCGCACGCTCATGCTGCCACCCGGTCACGAGCCTGAATGCGGCTACGCGTCCATGCTTGAACCTCGGAAAGAACCCAGGCTACCGGGGCACCCCGGGCGGTGCTGTTGCTCAGCTTCACCGGCAGCGGAAAGCCACTCTCGGCTTGCTGCATCAGCTTGTAGATCGTGGGGCGGGCCAACCCGACAATGGCCATCACTTCAGTGATGCGTATCAGTGTGGTGTGCGGGTCGCGCCCAGAATGGAGGGTGTTTGCTGCGGAGGGAGAGGTCATAGTCATGCCTATATCTACAGAGACAGGCACAGACTAAAAACTCAAAAACGAATCAACACGGTCCGCTCGTTTTTCTTTTTTTCCTCGGGCCGTACTCTCCCAGCGCTCTGAGATTTTCCCTTATCGTGTCGCGCGTTCCGATTCCCTCTATGCCGACCAACCTGGACAGCAGTGCCTTAGGTTCAATTTCAGGATAGGACTTCTTGATACGCTCAACGGCGGCCCGAGTGAGCTCCCGCTTCTTCGCCTTTCCATCTTGAGTAGCGGTACCTGGCCGACTGTTCCCCTTGCCAGCCAAGCGCGCCCTCTCGGAGCTTTTCACGGTGTAGATTTTGTCGATCATCGTTGGAAAAAAACTACCTGCCTGAAGCGTCCCAGAGCTCAACGCGACTTCAGACTGGCGATGAAGGTCAGCAAGCATCAAAACCTTTTCCGATTCAACCACCCACTGGGCAAAGGTCTCTCTGACCTCAGCTTCCCTGCCCGGTTGGGTGCGGCGTTGGCGCTCAACCATGGTGTGAAAAAATTCGGGATCATTCAGCCTTAGGAATTCGGCTAAGTCAGGGTTGATGTCGTACACATTGAGCTCAACATTCACCAACCAGTCAGCCAGCACCTGAACAGCGTCCAGCGCTTGCGCGAAGGCGTAGCTCGCCGCCATTCGAGAGCTAGAAATAGCTTCAACTTGACCTAGCACCTGACGCACTACATCCGGCAGCGAAAACGACTGGGCATAGCACAATCGCTCGTAAATGAGATCTCGCTGCCTGAACGTCTCATGGATTACCCGCCTTGCTTGATTGGAATACCCCAAGCCTTCCTCGAGCCAATATGAAGCTGCCTCGTTTATCACATCAAATGCCTGGCGAAAGTGCTCACGAAACTCAGGGAAAAGTGCAACTTCCGCTACAGCATCCTCCATCATCTGGATCTCATCGAGCAGGCTACTGATGTCAGTATTCGCAAGCTCGAACGTGAATTGCTCCACCTCATTTTCGGACCAGATCACACCCCACGCCCCCTTGATCGAAAAATGAGCCTGCGCGATAGATGATCGCTAAGCTGCCGACAGGACCGACAGGCAACAGTGGTGCGAAACACCATATAGCTTTGATACACCTGCTTGTCCGCGTGGGCCAGCGATGTGTTACCAGTCCGGAGGCTAGGATTTTCAACGGCTCCACCAGCCCCGAAACACGAGTTGCACATGAAACACCCCAATTGGTGGCTACGATCCACGAGTATTGACGACCGTAACGTATCGCTGGCTCTCGATGCCTCATGCGTTGTTTGAAATCTCAAACGTCGCTCGCTACAGCATCTCGGTGGGCAAAATCGTACGGGGTGATCGCTTCCATTCGATTGGCGTCTAAATAATCTGCCCACCACTGCACCATGAGCCTTCGCTCCTGAATGTGTTCTGCTTTGTGGATATACGCTGCGCGCACCGTGTTTCGCTCCTGATGGCTCATCTGTCGTTCGACCGCGTCTTTACTCCACAACCCCGACTCAACTAGTGCTGAACAAGCCATTGTCCTGAAACCGTGGCCGCAGACCTCTGACTTCGTGTCATACCCCATGCGTCGAAGGGCCTTGTTGACGGTGTTTTCGCTCATGGGTTTCCAGTGATGGTGATCACCTGCAAATACCAAGTCGAATCGGCCGGTGAGATCGCGGATTCGCTCCAAGACACTAACTGACTGGCGACTGAGCGGAACCAAGTGTGGTGTGCTCATCTTCGAGCCGCGATGGGAGTTCTTTACGCCCTCGATAGGCGCTCGCTCACCAGGGATTTCCCACATCAACCTCCCCATGTCGATCTCACCCCAGCGAGCGAATCGGAGCTCACTAGAGCGGATAAACACCAGCAAGGTCAGCTGCACCGCGAGCTTGGTCAGGCCGCGCCCGCTGTCGGCTTCTATCCGCTGGAGAAGCTCAGGTAAGCGCTCAAATGGCAAAGCAGGCCGGTGCGCTGTTTTGCGGGTAGCCGTGGCGCCTTGCAGATCTATCGCAGGGTTGAAATCCAGATGGCCATGCTGAACCGCCATGCGGAGGATGCCCGTCATGTACTGGCGTAGGCGTGCTGCCGTATCCAAGGTATCCCGCTTTTCCGCCGCTTTCAGCGGAACTAGCAGATCCCGTGTTTTGAGCTCCGCGACCGGACGATCACCGAGAGTGGGCAACAGGTGGGATTCAATGCGCCGCCACACGGTGGAGGCATGACCAGGTGTCCACTTACGAGCGCAGGCCGCGTGCCATTCCTGAGCGAGCAAACGGAATGTATTCGCCCGGGCGTTAGCCGCTTCCTGTTTGTCCAAGCGCGCCTGCTCGATGGGGTCTTTCCCAGCAGCAAGAAGCTCAAGCGCCTGAGCGCGTCGCTCCCTGGCCGCTTTCAAGCCGAGCGCCGGATAGTTGCCAAACGTAGCTAAACCATCACGGCCATCAGGTTTGGTGTACTTCATACGCCAGGTCTTGACCCCTGACGGCTTCACCAGCAGGTAGAGGCCTTTGCCATCGAACAGCTTGTAATCCTTCTCCCGAGGCTTGGCCGCATCACATTTGGGATCGGTGAGAGGCACCACTGTGCGCGCCATAGGGATACGTTTCCTTGTCGAACCGAGATATCCCTAACCATATCCCTAAATCGCGTAGATGCCCAGAGACAAAAAGAGACAGACAGAAACAACAAAGCCCGCACTAGGCGGGCTTTGCGGGGCGTTTCGTAGACAGTCATAGACTTCTGGAAACTGGTCTCTGGTGCCGGAGACAGGAATCGAACCTGCGACCTTCGCGTTACGAGTGCGCTGCTCTACCGACTGAGCTACACCGGCGTGTAGCGCAACGTACCACTGCTCACACCCGTAACGCAAACCCCTGTTTCCACTGGTTTATTGCCCTGCCCTCAAGCCCCCTTGCACCCTTTGGGCGCCAGGTCTTCCTCGATGTCGGTCGTGCACGCCCAGCCGCTAGCCGAACGCGTCAGGGTCAGGGCCTTGCCCAGCACGTTGGCCGGCGCATCCACCAGGGTGCAGACAATGCTGCCGCTACCATCCGCAGCCTTGCCGCTCGCCGTGATCGCACAATGCGCCGTCGCCGGCTGGCCACCCAGGGCGGCGACATCCGCTACATCCTTTCCATCATTCAGCCGCAGATCCATCGCCGTCTTCAGCGCGCTGATCTCCAGCAACCCGGCCGCAGCCTTGGAGCGTGCCTGGTGGTTGGTGTACATCGGTAAGGCGATGGTCGCCAGAATGCCGATGATCGCGACGACGATCATCAGTTCGATCAGGGTGATACCGCGTTGCCCTTTCATGAACGTAGTTCCTTTTTGATTCGCTTACACATTGAGGTCAGTTGCGCCCCAACCGGCAGCGGCGCAGTAGGCCTGAACAGACACCTTTTGTCACCCCTGCCCGCACGGGCGTCATCTTCGCTGAACTACTCTAGTGAGCATCACGGACGCGTGCCCTTGCATGGACGCGGCAAGCTGTTTCCAGGCTTGTCGCCAGGGCTGAACAAGGACCTTTGCATGACTTCATCTTCACTTCTCTACCGCTGGCACGGCACCGACGCCAACGGCACGCCGGTCAGCGGCCAAACACCCGGGCGCAGCCCGGCTTATGTGCGCGCCGGGCTGATTCGCCAGGGCATCACGGTGGCGAGTTTGCGGCCGGCCAGCGGGCTGGCGTTCAGCTTGCCAAAGCGGCGCGAAAAGGCTGACCCGGCGGGGTTCAGCCGGCAGTTGGCGACGTTGCTCAAGGCCGGGGTGCCGCTGCTGCAGGCGTTCGAGGTGATGGGCCGCAGTGGTTGCGATGCGGCGCAGGCGGCGTTGCTGGAAAGATTGAAACAGGATGTGGCCTCGGGCCTGGGGTTGGCGGATGCATTGCAGCGTCACCCGGCATGGTTCGATGCGCTGTATTGCAACCTGGTACGGGTGGGCGAACAGTCCGGTACGCTCGACCGGCAGCTGGAGCAGCTGGCCGGCATGCTGGAACAGCGTCGGGTGCTGCACAAGAAGGTGCGCAAGGCGATGATCTACCCGCTGCTGCTGTTGCTGACCGGGCTGGGGGTGTCGGCAATCTTGTTGCTGGAGGTGATTCCTAAATTCGAGAGCATGTTCTCGGGCATGGGCGCGGCGTTGCCGGCATTTACCCAATGGGTGATCAACTTGTCCACAGGGCTGAGCCGGTTTGCGCCGCTGCTGCTGGTGATGGGCTTGGTGCTGGGTGTTGCCGTGCGCCAGCTTTACCGGCAGCACGCGCCAGCGCGCCTGTGGATATCTCGGCGGGTGCTGGGCTTGCCCGTGTTTGGCAAGTTGCTGGGGCAGGCCGCGCTGGCGCGGTTTGCGCGCAGCCTGGCAACGTCCTACGGCGCCGGGGTGCCGTTGCTGGATGCGCTGGGGACGGTGGCGCGGGTAACGGGTGGCGACCTGCACGAACAGGCGGTGTTGCGGCTGCGCCAAGGCATGGCCAATGGACAAGGGCTGAATCAGGCGATGGCCGGTGAACCGCTGTTTCCCCCCTTGCTGGTGCAGTTGACGGCCATCGGTGAATCCAGCGGCACGCTGGACCAGATGCTGGAAAAAGCCGCCAGCCATTACGAGGAACAGGTCAGCCAGGCGCTGGACCAGTTGACCAGCCTGCTGGAGCCGGCCATCGTGCTGATCCTGGGCTTGCTGGTGGGTGGCCTGGTGGTGGCGATGTACCTGCCGATCTTCCAGTTGGGTAGTTTGATCTGAACATGACTTTATGGGCTTTGCTGGCTGAACAGCCAGCGTACTTCCTTACTTTCGCCACGGTGCTCGGCCTGCTGGTGGGCAGTTTTATCAATGTGCTGGTGTATCGCCTGCCGATCATGCTGGAGCGGCAATGGCAGCGTGAGGCGCAAGAGGTATTGGGGCTGCCGACCACGCAGCACGCGCGTTTCGACCTGTGCCTGCCCGCCTCCCGGTGCCCACACTGCGCGCACCGGATTCGTGCGTGGGAGAACATTCCAGTCATCAGCTACCTGGCCTTGGGCGGGCGCTGTTCGTCCTGCAAAAACCGCATCAGCCTGCGTTACCCGGTAGTGGAAGTGGCCAGCGCGCTGCTGTCGCTGGTAGTGGCCTGGCGCTTCGGCGCTTCGGTAGAGGCGTTGCTGGCGTTGCCGCTGACCTGGTGCCTGCTGGCGCTGAGCCTGATCGATGCGGACCACCAGCTGCTGCCGGATGTGCTGGTGCTGCCGACCATGTGGCTAGGGCTGATCGTCAATGCCTTTGGCATCCATGTGCCCCTGGCCGACGCACTGTGGGGCGCAGTGGCCGGGTACCTCAGCCTGTGGACGGTGTACTGGGTGTTCAGGCTGGTCACCGGCAAGGAAGGCATGGGCTATGGCGATTTCAAGCTGATGGCGCTGATCGGGGCGTGGGGGGGTTGGCAGGTGCTGCCGTTGACGCTGCTGTTGTCGTCGGTGGTGGGGGCGCTTGTTGGCCTGTGCCTGCTGCGTTTTCGCCGGCATGCCTTGGGCACGGCAATCCCGTTTGGCCCTTATCTGGCAATTGCGGGGTGGATTGCCGTGCTCTGGGGTGATGAAATATACGCCTCATACATGCAACTGCTTGGATACTGATGACCACTGCGGCCTTTACCCCCTGGATTCTCGGCCTGACCGGCGGCATTGGTAGCGGCAAAAGCGCCGCTGCCGAGCGCTTTGTCGAGCTTGGCGTGCACCTGGTCGATGCCGACCAGGCGGCGCGCTGGGTTGTCGAACCTGGCCGCCCGGCCCTGGCCAGCATCGTCGAGCGCTTCGGCCCGGGCGTGCTGCAGGGCGACGGCCAGCTCGATCGCGCCGCCCTGCGCCAGCTGATTTTCGCCGACCCGGCGCAACGCAAATGGCTGGAACAACTGCTGCACCCGCTGATCGGTCAGGAGATTTTCAGCTATCTGGCCAAGGCGCAGTCGCCTTATGCAGTCTATGTGTCGCCGCTGCTGATCGAATCGGGCCAGCACCACAAGACCCAACGTGTGCTGGTGATCGATGCGCCGCAGGACCTGCAAATAGCCCGTACCCTGGCGCGGGACAACACCAGTGCCGAGCACGTGCAGGCCATTTTGCAGGCGCAGTTGGCCCGTGAGGATCGCCTGCGCCATGCCGATGATGTGGTGGTCAACGACGGCGACCTGGCCGCGCTGCATGAGCAGATTGACCGCCTGCACCACTTTTACCTGACTTTGAAAGGAGGCCAGCCATGAGCCAGCCATTAACCGTCGATTGCCCAACTTGCGGCGCGCCTGTGGAATGGAGCGAAAAAAACGCGTTCCGACCGTTTTGTTCGGACCGTTGCAAGCTGATCGACCTGGGCGCCTGGGCAGCCGAGGAGCACAAGATTGCGGGGTCGGAAGAGTCCGAAGATGAGCTGTATTCGGGGGACCTGGAGCCGCGGCATTGAGCTGATCCACAAATACAACGCGGGCCCACAACCCGCGCGGTACCTGTGGGAGCGGGCAAGCCCGCGAAGCAGGCGGCGCAGTGGATGGCACGGGCTTCGCCCGTGTTCGCGGGCATGCCCGCTCCCACAGTGAGAGTGCAACCGCTGAGTGCTGTGCATTACCCCCGAAGAGGCCGGCACAGCCACCACACATTCACCGCTCATCTTCCTTCCAGGGCGCCTGCAGATACCGTGTGCGGTTGAAGGTTTCCAGCCACTCGGGGCAAAACACCACCAGCGCACTGATCACCATGCCGTTGATGAACGCCTCGGGGAACATCATCAGCCACAGGTAGCCAACAAAGTCGCTGAGCCACTCCGGCAGGGCAAAACGCCCGTCCAGCCACAACACCCCTAGCGCTGCGGGGACGCAAATCAGCACAGTCAGCGCTGCCGGAAAAAAACCCGAACAAAAGATGTAAACAAACAGGTTTCGGGGCTGGGCACGCTCCACCAATAGCGCGCACACCTCGGTAATCAGCACCGGCAAGCCAACCAGCAACAAACCATTCACCCCCAGCGCCGCCAGGTCCTGACGCCCCAGCGCCAGCAAGCCGAGCTGGGCCATGAACCCACCCAGCACCGCCAGCGGCCAGTCCAGCAACAGGGTGACCGCCGTCATGCCAATAAAGTGGTACGACACACCGGTATCAAAGTCGCGCCGCACCAGCCACAGCGCAAACAGGCAGAACACCGTGCCAAACAGCAAATGCTGGCGGCGCCGGTCGGTAAACAGTTCAACCCAGCGAACCCGGCTGACCGCCCAGATCAGCAACGGCACATAACCCAGCCAGCCAAGGGTAAGGGTGGTGCCGGATAACACCTGCGCGCTGATCACCTGAACAATACCCTTTGCGGCCATGTGGATAAAACCGAGTCTACACCCATTCTCCCATTCCTTCGGCTGCGGTAGGCTGACGCTTCCATTCGATGCAGGAAGCATTGGTCATGCAGGAAGGAACCAACCCCGCCCTGCTACTGGCAGCGGCACTCAACGCCATCATCGGCGTAATTCACCTGGCCATCATCGCCGTGGGGCCGCGTTGGTACCGATTGTTCGGGGCCGGTGAGCGCATGGCGGTGGCCGCCGAGAAGGGCCGCTGCTACCCGGCGCTGATTACTGCCGCCATCGCCTGCGTGTTGCTGGCCTGGTCGGCCTATGCGCTGTCGGCTGCCGGGGCGATCGGGCGGCTGCCCTTGCTGCTGCCAGTCATTTGCCTGATCACCCTGGTGTACTTGCTACGCGGTCTGCTGGGGCCAGTATTGCTGGCGGGCACCGGGCGTTCGCAGCGTTTTATCGTGGTCAGTTCGCTGATCTGCCTGGGCTTTGGCGTGGTACATCTGGTCGGGCTGGTGCAGCAGTGGCCAGTGCTGGGCTGATTCTCACGCTTAAACAGCATCTTACCGTCATCGATTAGCGGCTAAGCTTGTCTGCATGGATGACTCAGACTACCTGCGCCTGCTTACCATCCAGGCCGAACAAGCCAATGCCTTTCTCTCCAACGCCCGTAAGTGGGAGCGGGAGCGTTGGGTGTGCCAGCGCCTGTTGCAGGGGCTGAACATTCCCTACCGCAGCGAGGACTTCACCCCGGCGGGACAGGAGCCACCAGACGTGCTGTTCCGCGACGCCGCCTTCGAGGTGTTTTTCGTGCTCGACGAGGGCCGCCGGCTGAACGATGAATGGCGCGAGGAGCTGCAGCGGCGACGCAGTGCGTTTTCCCTGGCGCAGCTGGTACGCCGCGAAGCACGCCCACGGCGCATCAGTGCCACCGAACTGCTGGGGCGCCTGGCGCCCACCTTGCGCAAGAAGGCGCACAATTACCGGGAACGCGGGCTGGAGCTGAACGAGCTGGACATCATCGCGTTCTCCAGCCTCAAGCGCGAAGTGCTCGACCTCAACACCCACTTCCCGCCGCCTACCGAATACCTGCGCCAAGGCTGGCGTTCGCTGTCGCTGGTCGGGCCAACCTTTGCCCGGGTACTGTTTGCCCACCCCGATGCGCCGGATTTCCTGCGCGGCAACCTGGGCCGCAGCATCGTCTTCGACGTAGGCATCAGTCTTTGATCCAGTGCAGCGACTGTTTGCGATGGCGTACACTCGGCGCCAGGGATAGAAAGCATTATCATTTGTTTCAAGCGCCTGCGCGAACGCTGTAGCGTTTGCGCAGTCACAAACGTCTACCTGACGAGGCCCACCATGACCAGTCGCCTGAACCCGGAAGATCAGCGTCGTGTCGATGAGTATCTGCGAGCCCCCCAGCACCAAGTCGAGCGCAGGCCCTTCCGGCCGTGGCTGCTCCTTGTGCTGGTGCTGGCCGTGACCATCGGGTTGGGTCTGATCAGCCGCCTGCTGAGTGGACTGGTGCTATGAGCTGCTTCGCGCTCGCCCTCCCCTCGTGCAGTTTGCGGCCGGCCCCCAGGGCCACGAATTCCGTAAACCTTATGAGATATTCCCATGACTCATCGCATCGTGATTGTCGGCGGCGGCGCCGGCGGCCTGGAACTGGCGACCCGCCTGGGTAAAAGCCTGGGCAAGCGCAAGCAGGCCGAAATCACCCTGGTCGACACCAACCTCACGCACATCTGGAAGCCACTGCTGCACGAAGTGGCCGCCGGCTCGCTGAACTCCTCGGAAGACGAACTGAACTACGTGGCTCAGGCCAAGTGGAACCACTTCAATTTCCAGCTGGGGCGCATGAGCGGCCTGGACCGTGAAGGCAAGCAGATTCAACTGGCTGCCACCCTCGACGAAGAGGGCCGCGAGCTGCTGCCTGCGCGCACCTTGGGCTACGACACCCTGGTGATTGCCGTGGGCTCCAACACCAACGACTTCGGCACCCTGGGCGCAGCGCAGCACTGCCTGTTCCTGGATACCCGCAAGCAGGCCGAGCGTTTCCACCAGCAACTGCTCAACCACTACCTGCGTGCCCACGCCGGCGACGTGGCCAGCGAGAAAATCAGCGTAGCCATTGTCGGCGCCGGTGCCACCGGTGTAGAGCTGGCGGCCGAGCTGCACCACGCTGCCCACGAGCTGGCGGCCTATGGCCTGGACCGCATCCAGCCCAAGGACATGCACATCACCCTTATCGAGGCGGGCCCGCGCGTTCTGCCGGCGCTGCCGGAGCGCATCAGCGTACCGGTTCACAAAACCCTGGAAAAACTCGGGGTGAAGGTGATGACCAACGCCGCAGTCAGTGAAGTGACCGAGGACGGCCTGAAAACCAAGGACGGTGAAGTGATCCAGGCCAGCCTGAAGGTGTGGGCAGCCGGTATCCGCGCGCCTGGTTTCCTCAAGGACATCGATGGCCTGGAAACCAACCGCATCAACCAGCTGGTCGTGCGCCCTACCCTGCAAACCACCCGCGACGACAACATCTTCGCCTTCGGTGACTGCGCCGCCTGCCCGCAACCTGGCAGCGACCGCAACGTGCCGCCGCGCGCACAGGCGGCGCACCAGCAGGCTTCGATGCTGGCGCAAAGCCTGAAGGCGCGCCTGGAGAACAAGGCCCTGCCGACGTACGAGTACAAGGACTATGGCTCGCTGGTGTCGCTGTCGCGCTTCTCGGCGGTGGGCAACCTGATGGGTAACCTGATGGGCAGCGTGAAGCTGGAAGGCTGGCTGGCGCGGATGTTCTATGTGTCGCTGTACCGCATGCACCAGATGGCGCTGTACGGGTTCTTCCGCACGGCGTTGATGATGCTGGGTAGCAAGATTGGCCGGGGTACCGAGCCGCGCCTGAAGTTGCACTGACAGGCGCCCCCATGCCCTGTAGGCGCGGGTTTACCTGTGAATGCGATGGTGGCTGCGCTGCCGTATTCGCGGGTGAACCCGCTCCTACAAAGGGGCGGTGTGGCAAATAGATGCAGGTGGGATTGCACCGATGGGCGCATTTTTCGGGGCAAAAGAAAAAGGGCATCTCATGCGAGATGCCCTTTGTTCATGGTGGGTCGTGTAGGATTCGAACCTACGACCAATTGGTTAAAAGCCAACTGCTCTACCAACTGAGCTAACGACCCAAAAATGGTCGGGGTGAGGGGATTCGAACTCCTGACATCCTGCTCCCAAAGCAGGCGCGCTACCGGACTGCGCTACACCCCGAGTGTTTCAAAAAAAAGGGCATCTCTTTGGAGATGCCCTTTTCTACATGGTGGGTCGTGTAGGATTCGAACCTACGACCAATTGGTTAAAAGCCAACTGCTCTACCAACTGAGCTAACGACCCGGAAAATGGTCGGGGTGAGGGGATTCGAACTCCTGACATCCTGCTCCCAAAGCAGGCGCGCTACCGGACTGCGCTACACCCCGAGATTGGCTCCGCGACCTGGACTCGAACCAGGGACCCAATGATTAACAGTCATTTGCTCTACCGACTGAGCTATCGCGGAACTGAACTTCGGTACAACTCCGAAGACTGTGTTCGCTTCGGACTCTTTAGCTTCTTCGCTTTCGCGTTGTCGCTGCTGAGGCCGGCTATTCTACATTCTTCGTTTTGCTTGTCAACCACTTTTTTTCATTCAACTTACTGATTTGTAAGTTGTTTTGCGATCACCGATGTTGCTGGTGATTCGCTTAGTGCCTGACAACGCGGCGTATATTAGGGGCACTCTAAATTTGATGCAAGCAAAAATTTCAAAAATTTCAGGCGGTTACCCCGGGTTGGCGCAAAGGCCCGAAATAGCTGGGCTGTGCCGGCATTGGCAACGGGTAAAAAAAGCCCCGCAAACGCGGGGCTCATGGTGCAACACAATCAGCCGAAGACGATTTCGTCGCCTTCCACCTTGGCGGTGATCGCCGTACCGGGCAGGAACTTGCCGGCCAGAATCAGCTGCGCCAGCGGGTTCTCGATCCAGCGCTGGATCGCCCGCTTCAGCGGCCGCGCGCCGTACACCGGGTCGTAACCCACGGCAATCAGCTTGTCCAACGCCTCTGGGCTCAGGCTCAGCGACAGTTCGCGCTCCAGCAGGCGGCTGCGCAGGCGGCCGAGCTGGATTTCGGTAATACCGGCAATCTGCTCGCGGCCCAAAGGCTCGAACACCACCACTTCGTCGATGCGGTTGATGAACTCCGGACGGAAGTGTGCCCCCACCGCATCCATCACTGCCGCACGCTGTGCCTCGCGGTCACCCACCAGTTCCTGAATCTGCGCCGAGCCCAGGTTGGAGGTCATCACGATCACGGTGTTGCGGAAGTCCACGGTGCGCCCGTGGCTGTCGGTCAGGCGGCCGTCTTCCAGCACCTGCAACAGTACGTTGAACACATCCGGGTGGGCTTTTTCCACCTCGTCCAGCAGCACCACCGAGTAAGGCTTGCGCCGCACGGCCTCGGTCAGGTAACCGCCCTCTTCATACCCTACATAGCCTGGTGGTGCACCGATCAGGCGCGCGACGGAGTGCTTCTCCATGAATTCGGACATGTCGATGCGCACCATCGCCTCTTCGGTGTCGAACAGGAACTCGGCCAGCGCCTTGCACAGTTCGGTCTTGCCCACACCAGTCGGGCCGAGGAACAGGAACGAACCACTTGGCCGGTTCGGGTCAGACAACCCGGCACGCGAGCGGCGTACGGCGTTGGCTACGGCGGTTACCGCCTCGCTCTGGCCAATCACGCGCTGGTGCAGCAGCTCTTCCATTTTCAGCAGCTTCTCACGCTCGCCTTCGAGCATCTTGGCCACAGGAATGCCGGTCCACTTCGACACCACTTCGGCAATTTCTTCCTCGGTGACCTTGTTGCGCAGCAACTGGTTGTCGGTCTTGCCGTGCTGGTCGACCATCTGCAGGCTGCGCTCCAGGTCCGGGATCACCCCGTACTGCAGTTCGGCCATGCGGTTCAGGTCGCCTTTGCGACGGGCGGCTTCCAGCTCCTGGCGAGACTGCTCGATCTTTTGCTGGATCTGCGCCGAGCCCTGCACTTCAGCTTTCTCCGAAGCCCAGATTTCTTCCAGGTCGGAATACTCACGCTCCAGCCGCTCGATTTCCTCGGTCAGCTTCTCCAGGCGCTTTTTCGCCGCTTCGTCTTCTTCTTTCTTCAGCGCCTGCGACTCCACCTTCAGCTGGATCAGGCGGCGATCAAGGCGGTCGAGCACTTCCGGCTTGGAGTCAATCTCCATGCGGATGCGGCTGGCCGCTTCGTCGATCAGGTCAATGGCCTTGTCCGGCAGCTGGCGGTCAGTAATGTAGCGGTGGCTGAGCTTGGCCGCAGCGATGATTGCACCGTCGGTGATGGCCACCTTGTGGTGCACTTCATAGCGCTCTTTCAGGCCACGCAGGATGGCGATGGTGTCTTCCTCGCTCGGCTCCTCGACCAGCACCTTCTGGAAGCGGCGCTCCAGGGCGGCGTCCTTTTCGATGAACTGGCGGTACTCGTTCAGCGTGGTGGCACCTACGCAATGCAGCTCGCCGCGGGCCAGGGCCGGCTTGAGCATGTTGCCGGCGTCCATGGCGCCCTCGCCTTTGCCGGCGCCGACCATGGTGTGCAGTTCGTCGATGAACAGGATGATCTGGCCTTCCTGCTTGGACAGTTCGTTCAGCAGGCTTTTCAAGCGCTCTTCGAACTCACCGCGGTACTTGGCACCGGCAATCAGCGCGCCCATGTCCAGCGCCAACAGGCGCTTGCCTTTGAGGCCGTCGGGCACTTCACCATTGATGATGCGCTGGGCCAGGCCTTCGGCGATGGCGGTTTTACCCACGCCGGGCTCACCGATCAGCACCGGGTTGTTCTTGGTACGGCGTTGCAGCACCTGCACTGTGCGGCGGATTTCATCGTCACGGCCAATGACCGGGTCCAGCTTGCCCTCTTCGGCACGCTTGGTCAGGTCGACGGTGTATTTGTCCAGCGCCTGGCGCGATTCCTCGGCGTTGGCGTCATTCACTGCCGCGCCGCCACGCAGGTTGTTGATGGCATTTTCCAGCGCTTTCTTGCTCACGCCCTGGCTCAGCAGCAGCTTGCCGAGCTTGCTGTTTTCGTCCATGGCGGCCAACAGCACCAGCTCGCTGGAAATGAACTGGTCGCCCTTCTGCTGCGCCAGGCGGTCTGCCTGGTTAAGCAGGCGTGCCAAGTCCTGCGACATGTTCACGTCGCCGGTAGGGTTCTGTATTTTCGGCAGTTGGTCGAGTTCTTTCACCAGCCCCTGGCGCAGGCCATTGATGTCGAAGCCTACCTGCATCAGCAGCGGTTTGATGGAGCCACCCTGCTGTTCGAGCAGCGCCTGTAACAGGTGCACGGGCTCGATGGCAGGGTGGTCCATGCCAACGGCCAAAGACTGGGCATCGGATATTGCAAGTTGCAGCTTGCTGGTTAAACGGTCTATTCGCATGGTGTACCTTCCTTTAAAGGGCAGGTCGGAGCGATGGACAGCGCCTGTTTATAAAGAAACCTGCCTGAGATGACTTTATAGATAAGGCTGATTCTGGAAGATTCAAGCGTAGCGGGGTTGACCAAAGTCAACCTGTTGGATTAACGGGGCCCATTCGCGGGCATGCTCGCCCCCACAGGTACACCACCAGTTTCAACGTTTGCGGAATTTTTGTGGGAGCGGGCGTGCCCGCGAAGAGGCCGGTACAGACTAGCGCGGGTCCAGCCAGACCAACGATGCAAAACGCCCACCCTGCGGGGTACGGCGATAGGAGAAGAACCGCGCATCACTGACCGTGCACAAGCCACCGCCATAAACAGCAGTCACGCCACGGGCAGCCAGGCGAATACGCGCCAGCTCATAGATATCCGCCAACAGCTTGCCTGGCCGTTCGCCGTCGACGAATGCCCGAGCTGCTTGCGGGTGCACGGCGGTAAAGGCATCACGCACTTCCAGCCCCACTTCGAACGCTTGCGGGCCGATGGCAGGCCCCAACCACACCAGCACCTCTTCTGGCGGCAGCGCCAGCCGGTCCAGCGTGGCTTCCAGCACGCCACCCGCCAGCCCGCGCCAGCCCGCATGCGCCGCCGCCACGCGGGTGCCGGCACGGTCGCAGAACAGCGCAGGCAGGCAATCGGCGGTCATCACGGTGCAGGCAATACCAGGCTGGCGGGTCCAGCTGGCATCGGCCTCGGCCACCACGGTCGGGTCGGCATCCGCCACCACCCGCCCATGCACCTGCTTGAGCCAGGCCGGTTGGATGGTGAACTGTTCGCTCAGGCGGCGGCGGTTCTCGGCGACCGCGGCAGGGTCATCCCCAACATGGTCGCCGAGGTTGAAGGTTTCATAGGGCGGCAGGCTGACGCCGCCCTGACGGGTGGTGACACAGGCGCGGACCGAAGCCGGGGCCGGCCAGTCGGGGAACAGCAACGCCTGCGTCAGGTCACTCATCCGATGAAGCTCTCGCGGTCCTGGTTCAGCAGCGACAGCAACCAGACGAAGTCATCCGGCAGTGGCGATTCCCACTTCATGACTTCACCGGTAATCGGGTGGGCCAAGGCGAGGAAACGCGCATGCAGCGCCTGGCGCGGGAAAGTCTTGACCGCCTCGACCATGGTCGGGCTGGCAGCGGGCGGAATACGGAAGCGCCCGCCGTACGTCTGGTCACCAACCAGTGGGAAACCCACGTGGGCCATGTGCACGCGAATCTGGTGGGTACGGCCGGTTTCCAGCTTGACCCGCACATGGGTGTGCGAGCGGAAGCGCTTGAGTACGCGGTAGTGGCTGACCGCCGGCTTGCCGCCGTCAGTTACAGCCATGCGCTGGCGCATGCCGCCGTGGCGGCCGATGGGCGCGTCGATCTTGCCACCGGCAGTCACCACGCCAATCACGATGCACTCGTAGATGCGGCTGACCTTGCGGGCCTGCATCTGCTCGACCAGCTTGGTCTGCGCCTGCAGGGTCTTGGCCACCACCATCAGGCCGGTGGTGTCCTTGTCCAGACGGTGCACGATACCGGCGCGCGGCACGTTGACGATGTCTGGCACATGGTGCAGCAGCGCGTTGAGCAGGGTGCCGCTGGCATGCCCGGCCGCCGGGTGCACAACCAGCCCGGCAGGCTTGTTGATCACCAGGATGTGGTCGTCTTCGTAGACGATATCCAGTTCGATATCTTCTGCGATCCACTCGCCCTGGGCCTCTTGTTCGGCCTCCAGGGCAAGCAGAGAGCCACCATGAACAAGGTCTCGAGGGCGCACGACTGCACCATCGACCGTCAGGCGGCCCTCTTTGATCCACGAAGTTAGCCGCGAACGCGAGTACTCGGCGAACAATTGGGCGGCGACCTGGTCGAGGCGTTGGCCGCCCAGTTCGGACGGTACCTCTGCGCTAAGTTGAATGATCTCGGACATGCTCGATTCGGCGGGCGCACAGCCTTTGGTTTCGGCTGCGAGCTTGTGGTTAAATACGGCTTCTTTTGTCCCGGGGTTGGCCGGGGCGCTCATCATAACAGGACGGCACCGCCCAAGACAGCGGCCGTCAAAGGGACGCAAGCCGCCATGCGAGTGAAACACCTGCTGCTGATCGCCATCCTCGGGCTTACCGCGGCCTGTTCCTCTAATAAAGAGGTCATTGACGAGAACCTCAGCGAGGCCGAACTGTACCAGCAGGCCCAGGCTGATCTGGATAACTCCAGCTACACCAGCGCCGTGAACAAGCTCAAGGCCCTGGAGTCGCGCTACCCGTTCGGCCGCTATGCCGATCAGGCGCAGCTCGAGCTGATCTACGCCAACTACAAGAATTCCGAGCCCGAGGCCGCCAAGTCGGCCGCCGAGCGCTTCATCCGCCTGCACCCGCAGCACCCGAACGTCGATTACGCCTACTACCTCAAGGGCCTGACCTCGTTCGACCAGGACCGTGGCCTGCTGGCGCGCTTCCTGCCGCTGGACATGACCAAACGTGACCCGGGCGCCGCCCGCGACTCGTACAACGAGTTCGCCCAGCTGACCAGCCGCTTCCCCAACAGCCGCTACGCGCCAGACGCCAAGCAGCGCATGATCTACCTGCGCAACCTGCTGGCTTCGTACGAAATCCACGTGGCCGACTACTACCTGAGCCGCCAGGCTTATGTAGCGGCTGCCAACCGTGGCCGCTACGTGGTCGAAAACTTCCAGGAAACCCCGTCTGTCGGTGACGGCCTGGCGGTGATGGTCGAGTCGTACCAGAAGCTGCACCTGGACGAACTGGCCGCCACGAGCCTGGAAACCCTCAAGCTCAACTACCCAGACCACCCGAGCCTGGTCGATGGCGAGTTCCAGCCCAAGCAGACCGAGTCTGACGGCCGCGGCTGGCTGTCCAAGGCCACCTTGGGCCTGATCGAAACCGAAACCCCGCTGCCGCCAGGCGAAACCCGCGCCAACCAGGACGTGGTCAAGCAGTTCCAGGACGCGCGCGACGAGATGCCGCGAGAGCTGCTGCCTAAAGACGAGAACGGCGACCCAATCGTGCCGGAAGGCCCGAAAGAAGCCGAGAAAGACCGTTCCTGGTTCAGCTACATGACCTTTGGTCTGTTCGACTGACCTTCAGCGGTGAATGAAAGGGAGGCCTTGGGCCTCCCTTTTTTATTGGCCGCGTCCTAGACTGTCGGCTTCTTCAATCGACAAGCTGGACATCATGGTTCGCCTACTTTTCTGGATCGCCCTGATCGCCGCCGCGTTCTGGCTGTGGCGCAAGTACAAAGTCAGCCAGCAGTCGCACCCCGAAGCGAAGCTGGATGCGCCGCTGAAGATGGTGCGCTGTGCCCATTGCGGCGTGCACCTGCCCAACGACCGGGCGCTGCAGCAGGGCAATGAGTGGTATTGCAGCCAGGCCCACCTGCAGCAGGGCCCTGGCCACCAAGGCTGAACACGATGTCTGTTCAATCCTGAAACCAATTCGAAATCTGTGGGAGCGGGCTTGCCCGCGAAGCAGGCACCACGGTGTATGGCACCGGCTTCGCCGGTGTTCGCGGGCACGCCCGCTCCCACAGTTTTTATCTGCAATTTCGTGTTCCACATATCCCTCCCCGACCCTTTCACACCATTTACGACCCCTCCCCCACCACCAGCATTGACCCATCCGGCCAAAATTCGCTAAATCCTATTTATCCGCATAAATATGAAAAATAGCGAAATGCTCAAACCCAAACGCAAGCGCCAGAAGCTGTCCGATGTGATCGTCGAATCAGTCAAGCGCTCGATCGTCACCGAAGCGCTGCACCCTGGCGACCGCCTGCCCACCGAGCGGGAGCTGATGGAGCATTTCGAATGTTCCAAGGGCACCGCCCGCGAAGCCCTCAAGGCGCTCGAAGTAGAAGGCCTGGTCAGCACCCGCACCGGCCCGACCGGGGGCGCCTACCTGAACGAAGTGGGCACCGAGCCAGCCAGCCGCGCACTGCGCAACTACCTGCACTTTCAGCACCTGGACGGCGAACAGGTGTACCAGCTGCGCAAAGTCATCGAGGTAGAACTGGCGGTGTCGGTGATGGGCAAGCTGAGCGAAGCCGATTACGCCGCACTGCAGGCCAACATCGACTTCTGCAGCGCGCCGGAAGACAGCGAAGAAGGCCAGCGCGAACAGCGCCTGGCGGAGCTTGAATTCCACACCCTGCTGGCCAACCGCTGCCCCAACCCGTTGCTGCGTTTCATGGCGGTGTTCCTCAACGACCTGCTGCGCGACCTGGTGGTGCTGAAAAAGGCCTACCTGCCCAAGCGCCAGCAGTTCGCCGCCGCCAACATCGACTACCACAAGCAACTGCTGACCGCCTTGCGCGCCAGCGACGAACCCGCCGTACGCCGGCTGATGCACGAACACATGTGCGACGCCGAGCACCACATGACCGCGCTGGAAGGCGAGGTTGCCCGTAACTTCCTGCTGGAGTTCGATCACCACCACTGATGCGCCTGTAAAGAGGCCTGCACACAGGCCCGGCCGTACCCGCTTTGTCATTGCCACTCCTGCCTAATAACCACAAACAAGGAGTTACTCATGCAAAGACGTACCCTGCTCAAGGCAGGCCTTGCCCTGGGTGCCTTAGGTAGCCTCCCCTTGGGGGCACACCGGGCATTCGCCGACCAACCGCTGACCTTCTATGGGCTCAAGTCCATGTCGGGCGCCTTCGCCAGCTACGGCAAGTACGCCGACATGGGCTCGCGCCTGGCCATCGCCGAGCACCCACAGTTGCTCGGCCACCCGCTCAAGTACAAAGTCATCGACACCGAAGGCAACGCCGGCAAGGCAGTGCGCAAGGTGCAGGAAGCCATCGGCCAGGATGGCGCACGCTTCTTCCAGGGGTGCACCCTGTCGTCTTCGGCACTGGCGGTGTCCAAGGAAATCCACAAAGCCGGCGGCGTGTTCATGACGCCTGTGGGCGCCGACGAAATCACCGGCAAGGACTGCAATGCCTCAACCTTCCGCTGGTCGGTGCCCACCTATGGTGCCATCCGCGAAACACTGGTGCCGATGAGCCGCCAGCTGCCCCAGGCCAAGCGCTGGTACACCATCACCCCGCAATATGTATTCGGCGATGCCCTGCTGGACAACGCCCGCAAAGTGTTCGCCGAGCTCGGCGTGGAACACATCGGCAACAGCTACCACTCGCTGCAGGAGCAGGAGTTCTCCGGCTACCTGACCAACGCCATCGCCGCCAAGCCCGACGTGCTGGTGTTGCTCAACTTCGGTAGCCAGGCCTCCAACGCCCTGCGCCAGGCGGTCAACTTCGGCATCAAGGACCGCATGAAAGTGCTGATGGTGTGGTCTGCCGGCCTCGACCAGTTCCAGGAGCTGGGCAGCGACGTGCTCGAGGGCGTGTACCTGGGTGCGCAGTACTGGCACCAGGTCGACACCCCGCTGAACAAACAGTTGGTCGCCGCCACCCGCAAGGCCTATGGCATCAACCCCAACTATCCGCTGGCCGCCGACTACATCGGCACCAAGGTGATGCTCGAAGCCATCGTCAAGGCCGGCAGCCTGGACGGGGCCGCCGTGTCTGCGGCATTGCAGGGCATGCGCTTCCAGGGCCCGACCGGCGAAGAACTGATCCGCCCGGGTGACCACCAGGTGCTCAAGGACTACTACCTGCTGCGCGGCAAGCCCCAGGGGCAGATGCGCGACGAGGACGACCTGGCCGAAGTCATCAGTTCGGGCCGCTCGTTCGTCGAGGTCGATCACACCGGTTGCGCCCTGGCCTGAAGCTGCGGCGTTAGTCACAAACACTTGTACAGGCAGCCGCCCGGCGCGCTGTCGAGGGCACGCTCATGCTCGATTTGTACCTGTTCCAACTGCTCAACGGCCTGGGCCTGGGGATGATCTACTTCCTCATCGCCGTAGGCCTAACGATCATTTTCGGCCTGCTGAACTTCGTCAACTTCGCCCACGGCGCGTTTTTCTTGCTGGGCGCCTACCTGTGCTACACCGCCGTGGCCGTCACCGGCAACTTCTGGCTGGCGCTGCTGATTGCGCCACTGGTGGTGGCCGCGCTGGCCTGGGCGGTCGAGCGCCTGTTGATCAAACGCATCTACCACCTGCCGCACACCTTCCAGATCCTCGTCACCCTCGGCATCGCGCTGATAATCCAGGAAGCGTCGGTGCTGATCTGGGGCCCGGTGGGCAAGAACATTGCCGTGCCACCCGAACTGCGTGGGGTGCTGATACTCGGCGACTTCATCTACCCCTACTACCGCTTGTTCCTGATCGGCTTCGCAGCGCTGATCGGTACTGGCCTGTGGCTGCTGCTGGAACGCACCCGTTTCGGCGCACTGGTGCGGGCCGGTAGCGAAAGCACCGAAACCGTGTCGCTGTTGGGCACCAACATTTTCCGCCTGTTCTCCCTGACATTCGCCCTGGGCGTGGGCCTGGCGGGTGTGGCGGGTGTGCTGTTTGCGCCGCTACGGGGCGCCCAGCCCTTCGTCGGCCCGGAAATCCTCGGCATTGCCTTCGTGGTGGTGGTGATTGGCGGCATGGGGTCGTTCGGCGGGGCGCTGGTTGGCGGCCTGCTGGTGGGTGTGGTGCAAAGCATGATGACCAGTCTCTGGCCGCAAGGCGCCAGCCTGATGATCTACGGCGCCATGGCAGCAGTGATTCTGGTCCGTCCCTACGGCCTGTTCGGGAGAGCCTGAGATGAGCGAGAAAAACCCATTGCCAGTCGCCAAGGGCCGCGCCCCGGCGCTGCTGTCGCTGGTAGTTGCCAGCCTGGTGGCGCTGCCGCTGTTGCT
Organism: Pseudomonas sp. CGJS7; assembly: GCF_036961695.1. Lineage (NCBI taxonomy): Bacteria > Pseudomonadati > Pseudomonadota > Gammaproteobacteria > Pseudomonadales > Pseudomonadaceae > Pseudomonas > Pseudomonas sp. CGJS7. The sequence continues at coordinate 21,913 of NZ_JBAMDI010000097.1, forward strand.
GCCCTCGGCCACCCTGGCCACCGAGATCCTGATCTTTGCCATGGCCGCACTGGCCTGCAACCTGCTGCTCGGCTACACCGGACTGCTGTCGTTCGGCCAAGGCATCTTCTTTGGCGTGGGCGCCTATGGCGCAGCGCTGCTGATGATCCACCTGCAGTGGGGCATGTTCGCCGCGCTGCTTGGCGCAGCTGTGTTCGGCGCCCTCCTCGCGCTGCTGGTGGGCGCACTGGCGATCCGTCGCACGGGCATCTACTTCGTCATGCTGACCCTGGCTTTCAGCCAGATGGCCTACTTCCTGGCCTATACCCTCAGCGGCTGGACCGGCGGTGACAACGGCCTGCTTGATGTGCCACGGCCGAATATCGAAGTCGCCGGCCATGTGCTGGTCGACCTGGCCGATCCGCGGCACTTCTATGTGTTCGTCGCGGTGCTGTTCCTGTTGATCTTCGCCGCAGCCCTGCGGGTGATCCGTTCGCCATTCGGCAGCACCCTGCTGGCTATCCGCGAGAACGAGACCCGCGCCGCCGCCATCGGCTACGACACCCGCCATTTCAAGATACTTGTGTTCATGCTGTCGGGCGCCATCACCGGCATCGCCGGGGCGCTGTACGCCATGCTGCTGCACTTTGCGCCGCTGTCGAACATCGACCTGATGATGAGCGAGAACATCCTGATCATGACCATCGTCGGCGGCACCGGCTCACTGTTCGGCTCGCTGCTGGGGGCCGGCGCCATCGTGCTGCTGGGTGACGTGCTGTCGGAGCTTTGGCCACGCTGGCTGATGCTGCTGGGGGTGATCCTGATTCTGGTGGTGGTGTTCATGCGTGGCGGCCTGTGGGGCGGCCTGACCGAACTGGGCAAGCGCCTGCTGGCCACCCGCAATGCCGATGACAAACCCCAGGCCAAGACCAAGGAGACCCTGTGATGAGCGACTACCTCCTGGAAACCCGCCACCTGGAGCTGGCCTACGGGCCGTTCAAGGCGGTCGCGGGTGTTGACCTCAAAGTGCGAGCCGGCACCATCCACACCATCATCGGCCCCAACGGCGCCGGCAAGACCAGCCTGTTCCACTGCCTGACCGGCGAGCGTCAGGCCACGGCCGGCAAGATCCTGTTCAATGGCCAGGACATCATTCGCAAGCCGTCCCACGGGCGCGTGGCGCTTGGCATGGCGCGCTCGTTTCAGCTCACCAGCCTGTTCCAGAACCTTTCAGTGCGCGAGAACCTGCGCCTGGCCGCCCAGGGCCGTGATGGCCTGGGCGCGCTGAACTTCTGGCGCAGCGTCGAGCACAAGCGCAGCCACTGGAACACCGCCGACCAGGTGCTGGAGCGCCTGAAACTGAGCGCCCGTGCCGAAACCCTGGCGGGCGAGCTGTCGCACGGCCAGCAAAGGGTGCTGGAAGTGGGCATGTCGATCTGCGCCAAGCCCACCCTGCTGATGCTCGACGAACCCACTTCGGGCATGGGCATCGACGACATCCCGGTGATGACCGACCTGATCAGCGATCTTGGCCGCGACCATACCGTGCTACTGATCGAGCACAACATGAGCATTGTCATGTCGATCAGCCAGCGCATCACGGTGATGAGTCACGGCCAGATCCTGGTCGAGGGTACCCCTGAACAGGTGCGCAACGACGAGCGCGTACGCACCGCCTACCTTGGAGAGGCCGCCTGATGCTCAACGTCGATTCGATCCATTCCTACTACGACAAGAGCCATGTGCTCGAAGGTGTCTCGCTCAAGGTCGAGGCAGGCGAACTGGTAACGCTGCTGGGGCGCAACGGTGCAGGCAAGACCACCACCTTGCGCAGCATCCTTGGCATCGTCCGCCCACGGCAGGGGCAGATCAGCTTCAACGGCCAGCAACTGGTTGGCCGCGAAATTTTCGATATCGCCCGGCTCGGCATTGCTCTGGTGCCGGAACACCGCGGCATTTTCCGCCAGCTCAGCGTGGAGGAGAACCTGAAGATTGCCGTGCGCAAGGCCAGCCGGTGGCAGCTGGAGGACGTGTACAGCATGTTCCCGCGCCTGAAGGAGCGGCGCCGCAACGGTGGTTTCGCCCTGTCCGGTGGCGAGCAGCAAATGTTGGCTATCGCCCGCGCCCTGCTCAACGGCCCCAGGCTGCTGATCCTCGACGAGCCCACCGAAGGCCTGGCCCCGGTGATTGTCGACGAACTGGTGAAGATCCTGCGACGGATCAAGGACGAAGGGCTGTCGATCCTGCTGGTAGAGCAGAACCTGATGGTCTGCGATGCCCTTGCTGATCGCCACTATGTGCTGGAGCAGGGCCGCGTCGCTTACCAAGGCAGTGCAGCGCAGTTCCGCGAGGACCCGAGCATCAAGAACCGGTACCTGGCCCTTAGCGCCTGACCCGACCGTGCTTACCTGTACCGGCCCTTTCGCGGGTAAACCCGCGCCCACAAAGGTGTCACCACCCTCAGCCCTGCGAGGCCTTTGTAGGAGCGGGTTCACCCGCGAATAGGCCGGTACAAGCAACCCAGTAATTTCAGGAGAGATGAACCATGAACACCCGCATCGATCCCTCGCAGCACCTGCTCGGCCAAGGCCCTCTGATCAGCCGCGAGCGCCTGTGGCAATCATTGATGGACCTGGCCCAACTCGGCGCCACCGCCAAGGGTGGCGTATGCCGCCTGGCCCTGACCGACCTCGACCGCCAGGCGCGCGACCTGTTCGTGCGCTGGTGCGAAGAAGCCGGCTGCACCGTCAGCATCGACGCCATCGGCAACATCTTCGCCCGCCGCCCCGGCCGCAACCCTGCCCTGGCACCGGTTATGACCGGCAGCCACATCGACACCCAACCCACCGGCGGCAAGTTCGATGGCTGCTACGGCGTCATGGCCGGCCTCGAAGTGATGCGCACGCTCAACGACCTGCACCTGACCACCGAAGCCCCGCTGGAAGTGGTGGTATGGACCAACGAAGAAGGTTCGCGCTTCCCGCCCTGCATGATGGGCTCGGGCGTGTTTGCCGGTAAGTTCGGCCTGCAGGAAACCCTGGACAAGGTCGATGACCAAGGTCTGTCGGTCGGCGCTGAATTGCAGCGCATCGGCTACGCCGGCCCGCGCGTGCCTACCGGGCATGCCGTGGGCGCCTACTTCGAAGCACATATCGAGCAAGGCCCGGTGCTGGAAGACCAACGCACCACCATCGGCGTGGTCCAGGGCTGCCTGGGACAGAAATGGTTCGACCTGGTACTGACCGGTGTCGAGGCGCATGCCGGCCCCACGCCCATGCACCTGCGCAAGGACGCATTGGTCGGCGCAGCCGAAGTGGTGGCTGCGGTCAACCGCGTCGCTCACGCGCACCAACCACATGCCTGCGGCACGGTCGGCTGCCTGACCCTGCATCCAGGTTCGCGCAACGTTATCCCCGGCCAGGTACACATGACCATCGACCTGCGCCACCTCGACCCTGGGCACCTCGACGCCATGGTCAGCGAAGTGCGCGCAGCCATCGAAACCAGCACGGTGAAACATGGCCTGAGCTATCAGCTGACCCCGACAGCCGACTTCCCGCCGCTGTACTTCGCCGAGCAGTGTGTGGATGCCGTGCGCCAGGGGGCGCGTGCGCTGGGCCTGAGCCACATGGATATCGTCAGCGGCGCCGGTCACGATGCAATCTTCCTCGCCGAGCTGGGCCCGGCCGGGATGATCTTCGTGCCATGCGAAGGCGGCATCAGCCACAACGAAATCGAAAATGCCGCGCCCCAGGACCTGGCCGATGGTTGCGACGTCCTGTTGCGCGCCATGTTCCAGGCCGCCAACCCGGGAGCCCGTTGAAATGACCCAGAAAACCGCGATTGGCGAACTCACCGCCGTCGAACTGCTCGAACTGTACCAGCGCCGCCAGTTGTCACCCGTCGAGGTGGTCGAGGATGTGCTGGCGCGCATCGACCTGCATAACCCGGCGGTCAACGCCTTCTGCCATGTCGACGGCGAAGGCGCCCGCGCCGCCGCCCGCGCCAGCGAACAGCGCTGGCAGCGCGGCGAGCCCTGTGGCCGACTGGATGGCGTACCCGCCTCTATCAAGGACCTGACCCTGACCCGCGGCATGCCCACCCGCAAAGGCTCGCGTACAACCTCGGGTACCGGCCCGTGGGAAATCGATGCGCCCTTCAGCGCCTTCATGCGTGAAGCCGGTGCTGTGCTGGTGGGCAAGACCACCACGCCGGAGTTCGGCTGGAAAGGCGTGACCGACAACCCGCTGTACGGCATTACCCGCAACCCTTGGGATACCAGGCTGACTGCCGGTGGTTCGTCTGGTGGTGCTGCGGCAGCCGCCGCGCTGAACCTGGGGGTGCTGCATCAGGGCAGCGATGCCGGTGGTTCGATTCGCATCCCTTGCGCCTTCACCGGCACCTTCGGCATCAAACCGACCTTCGGCTATGTGCCGCAATGGCCGGCCAGCGCCATGACCGTGCTGTCGCACCTGGGGCCGATGACGCGTACCGTGGACGATTCGGTGCTGATGCTTGACTGCGTAGCGCGCCCCGATGCCCGCGACGGTTTGGCCGGCGCACCCCGGCAGGCGCCGTGGCTCAGCCAGCAGCAAGATCTGAGCGGCCTACGCATCGCCTACAGCGCCAACTTCGGTTACGTGCAGGTCGACCCACAGATCCAGGCACTGGTGGCGCAAGCGGTGCAGCGCCTGGCGCGGCTGGGTGCGCAGGTAGAGGAAGTGGACCCGGGCTTCAGCGACCCGCTGGAAACCTTCAACACCCTGTGGTTTGCCGGTGCGGCGCGGTTGGCCAGTGCCTTGAGCGATGAGCAGAAAGCGTTGCTTGACCCGGGGCTGCGCTGGATTGCCGAACAAGGTGCACAGATCAGCCTCGGCGAATACACCCAGGCGCTTGAGGCACGGGCAGAATTGATTGCGAAGATGAATGCCTTTCATCAGCGATATGACGTGCTGGTATCGCCGATGCTGCCGTTGGTGGCGTTCGAGGCCGGACACAACGTGCCGCCTGGGTCGGGGATGGCGCAATGGATGGAGTGGACGCCGTTCAGCTATCCGTTCAACCTGACCCAACAGCCGGCGGCCTCGGTACCCTGCGGGTTCACCCGCGAGGGGTTGCCGGTGGGCCTGCAGGTGGTGGCCGGGCGCTTTGCTGATGAGCAAGTGCTGCGGGTGTGCAAGGTGTATGAGCAGCATTATCCGAGCCGGCACCTGCAAGCACCGATTACTGGCTGAAATCTGTGTTGGTTTCTGAGGCCCTTTCGCGGGTAAACCCGCTCTCGTAGGAGCGGGTTTACCCGCGAAGAGGTCCTCAGCCCAAACGCCCTTCTGGCGCATACGGCGCCGGGTCGATAATCGGCTCGGCCCCTGTCAGCAAATCGGTAAACAGCTGGCACGAAGCCGGCGCCAGCACCAGCCCATTGCGATAATGCCCGCAGTTCAGCCACAACCCTTCATGCCCTGGCACAGGCCCAATATAAGGGATGCCTTCTGGCGACCCCGGCCGCAGTCCCGCCCAGTGCGCCACCACTGTCGCGCCTTCAAGCTCTGGCAACAACTCCACCGCCGATGCTTTCAGGCTTTCCAGCGCATCCCCGGTCGGGGTCTTGTCATACCCGGCGTGTTCCAGCGTGCTCCCTACCAGAATGTGCCCGTCACGTCGCGGGATTGCATAGCGCCCCTTGGCCAGCACCATGCTCGGCAAGAAGTCTTCAGCGCACTTGAACAGGATCATCTGGCCCTTCACGGGCTCCACCGGCAGTTCAAGGCCAAGGGTACGCAACAGGTCACCACTCCAGGCGCCTGCGCTGAGCACAACCTCATCCGCCGCCAGTACCCCATCTGCCGTCTGTACACCGGTCACGCGCCCCTTTTCCTGCACGAAGCCGGTGATCTGGCAGTGTTCGCGCAAGCTCACGTTCGGCAGCGCCAGCAACGCTGCTTTCAGCGACTTGACCAAGCGTGGGTTGCGCACATTGGCCACGCCAGCCATGTAGATGGCGTGCTTGAAGCCCGGGCCCAGCACCGGCACCGCATCGTAGGCCGCCGAAATATCCACGGCACTCAGCGGCCGCTGCTCGCGCGCGGCCCAGGCCAACGCTTCGGCCTCGTCGTCCAGGTCGAGCCAGTACAGCCCGGTGGTGTGAACTTCCGGGTCGACGCCGGTGCTGGCGAACAGACGCTCGCCCAGCTGGGGATAAAAGTCCTGCGACCAATGCGCCAGAGCGGTCACGGCGGGGCTGTAGCGCCACGGGTACAACGGCGAGACAATGCCTCCGCCAGCCCAGGACGACTCTCGGCCAACCTCGCCCTGATCGCACACCACCACCTGGCCGACCTTGGCTGCCAGGTTGAATGCCGTCAGCAGGCCGATCACCCCGCCGCCAACCACCACTACTTGCTTGCTCATCTGTCGATCCAACACCTGAAGTAAAACCGCGATGCACCGGGCATCATTGAACCTTCAACTTCCCCAACAGTGCGTGCTGTGCTCAACGGCGCCCGGATTGTGCTGCACGCCAGCCTGGTCGAGCTGGAAATCGCCACAGCCATCCTGTGCCATCAGCCCATGCGGTAGCCGCCGGGCGCGCAGCGTGAAGGTGTCACTGTCGCGCTGGGCCTGAAGGCTGTAGTAGCGGGTACCTTCGGGCAAGACCAGGTCGCCCTCGGCGTATTGGCCAGTGCGCACGCGGTGGCGCTCCAGGCGCAGGGCGGCATCATGCAGCAGGCCAACCACTTCGCTGCGCGCGGCTCGCCGAAGCTGGTCGCTGTAACTGGGGTAGGCAATGGCTGCCAGAATGCCGGTCACGGCCAGCACAATCAACAACTCGATCAGGCTCAAGCCTTGCTGCATGTCAGTCTCCTCGCAATCTTTGCCGCCAGGTGATGCGTTGGGTTTGATTGCCGGCCACGGCGTAGACCGCTTCCAGCACATGCCGTGAGCGGCTTTGCTTGCTGACGGCGGTAATCCGGAACAGGCTAACCGGCTGCCCTTCGGGCATGTGCGCGGCACGTTCGCTGACACCCAGGTTCTGCAGCTGGAAAAAGCCGGTCTGGGTACCTTGCCACTGCCCAACCAGATCGTGCGGCCTGGGCGGTGGCAGGCACGCGTTACAAACGTCAGGGGGCGCCCGTTCAAGTTCGCGTACCCCGGCCAGCAAAGTGGCCTCAGCCTCTTCCAGCGCCATCAGGCCATCGCTCAGGTAGCCGGTCATTCGCGTTACCACCAGCGCGTCGCGCAGGGCAGATGTGGCAAGCAGGCCCAGCAGGACGCTGAGCACCAACGCCAACAACAGGACAACACCCCGCTGTCGGTTCATGAATCCGGCACCGGGTTGCGCAATGCCACGCTCAGCGCATGGTGCTGCTCAAGCTGCAAGGTCGGCTCATACAATGTCAGCTGAAGATCGATCCGCTCTCCAGCCACCTGAACCACACGCAGTTCGCGCACGTAATCGACCAAGGGCTGATTGCGGCCGCGCCGCTCGAAGTAAAGCGTACTTCCAACGTGAACATAGCGATGCCGGCTGAAAGGCAAAGCCATAAGGTTGTCAGTCCCTTGCGCGCGCTCCTTGTGTACCTCCACCGTGTCGATACAGTTTGTCAGCAAGGTCCAGTCGGGGTCGCCGGCATATCCTGGTAACTCAGCGACAACCAGGCTCAAACTTGACGGGCCGTTCGCCAAGGGCCGGGCAAAGGCCTGCTCCGCGCCTGGGATCAGAAAGTCGTCTGGGCCCAGGCGCAGGCAACCGAACATCCCGGCCATGCGGATATCCTGCGCCATGCGCAGCAACGCAAGCCGCGCAGAATCCTGCATGCGCACTGCCGTACTTTGCAGGCGCCAAGTCTGGTGCGCAGAGACAAAAAGCTGACTGGCCGCCGCCAGCAGCATCAATCCGATCGCCAGCGCCACCACCATCTCAAGCAACCCAAACCCTGTATGGCAGCGCCTCATCGCCGCCTGCGCTCATGTTCGCTGTGCAGCGCCATCGCCGCCTGTCCATCCCGGCGCGCGCTGTCCGCAGCCTGCAATGCCTGCAATTGCATCGCAGCCGTTGCGAACAGACCTGCGGCCACGATCACGATCGCCAACAACACTTCCAGAAGCGTCATGCCCCCTTGCCTTGCGTGCATCCCTGCACCTCCTGCGACTTTTCCCGTCATTGCTTTCAACTTGGGCGACTGGACCTCTTGTCCAGCCGCCAGGAAGCTATAGCCAAGCACGTCCAGGGAGGAATGCACGGTGAAGCAACGCGGCGTAACACTGATACAAATGTTGTCGGCCTTGGCCGTGGCGGTCTTGCTGACCCAACTGGGCATGCCGGCCTACGCCCGAATGAGCGATGACCTGCACCGGGCGGCGGCTGCCCGTGATCTGGCGCAGGCGCTGCGCAGTGCACGCAGCCATGCGCTGTTGCAGGGTCAGCCGGTGCTGGTGCTGGCGCTGGACGGTAATTGGGGGAATGGGTGGCGGGTAGTGCTGGAGCATAACCGGCAGGTGCTGCGCGAACAGCGCCTTTCAAAGCCGCTGAAAATAACCAGCAATCGCGGTGAGCAGTTCAAATTCAGTGCGCTGGGCGTGCCCATGACGTCGGGCAACAGCTGGTTGGGCGCAAAACTGGAAATGTGCGAACGCGCCGCTGCTCGCAGCCGATATCAGGTGGTGCTGGCATCAAGCGGCAGAGTCAGGTTGCTTACGGAGGACCTGAGCAATGACCGCTGCTAGCGCGGTCATTGCAGGAGCGGTCTTGTGTCGCGCAAGGGCTGCAAAGCAGCCCCTGCATTGGCGGCGGTGCTGCCCGTCAGATCAGCGAGCGAACCCGCAGCTCTTTGGGCATTGAAAAGGTGATGTTCTCTTCGCGCCCGTCCAGCTCTTCAGCGCCAGTGGCGCCCCAGGCCTTGAGCTGTTTTATCACGCCACGCACCAGCACTTCGGGCGCAGAAGCACCGGCGGTGATGCCGATGCGCGCGGCCTGGTCAAACCAGCCGCGTTGCAGGTCCTCGGCACCGTCGATCAGGTAGGCCGGGGTGCCCATGCGCTCAGCCAGCTCACGCAAACGGTTGGAGTTGGAACTGTTCGGGCTGCCGACCACCAGCACCACGTCGCTCTCGCCGGCCAGTTGCTTGACGGCATCCTGGCGGTTCTGGGTGGCGTAGCAGATGTCGTCCTTGCGCGGGCCGCCGATGTTCGGGAAGCGCGCACGCAGCGCATCGATGACGCGGCTGGTGTCGTCCATCGACAGTGTTGTCTGGGTGACGAAAGCCAGGTGGTCCGGGTCGCGCACCTGCAGGTTGGCCACATCTTCCTCGTCTTCGACAAGGTAGATGGCGCCGCCGTTGCTGGCATCGTACTGGCCCATGGTGCCTTCGACTTCCGGGTGCCCTTCGTGGCCGATGAGAATGCACTCACGGCCGTCGCGGCTGTACTTGGCGACTTCGATGTGAACCTTGGTCACCAGCGGGCAAGTGGCATCGAACACTTTCAGGCCACGGCCAGCAGCTTCCTGGCGCACCGCCTGGGAAACACCGTGGGCACTGAAGATGACGATGACATCGTCCGGCACCTGGTCCAGCTCTTCGACAAAGATGGCGCCGCGGTTACGCAAGTCTTCCACCACGAACTTGTTGTGCACCACTTCGTGACGCACATAGATCGGCGGGCCGAAGACTTCCAGCGCGCGGTTGACGATCTCGATCGCCCGGTCGACCCCGGCGCAGAAGCCGCGAGGGTTGGCGAGTTTGATTTGCATGCTCGGCTCCAGGCTTACAGGGCCTTCACCTCGAGGATCTCCACCTCGAAGGTCAGGGTCTTGCCAGCCAGTGGGTGATTGAAGTCGATGGTGACCTGGTCGTCATCGAACGCTTTGACCACACCCGGCAGCTCGGTGTTGGCGGCGTCGTTGAAGATGATCAGCAGCCCTTCGGACAACTCCATGCCTTCGAAGTTGGACCTTGGCATGACCTGCACGTTCTGCGGGTTAGGCTGGCCGAAGGCGTTCTCCGGGGCCACTGCCACGGTGCGCTTGTCACCGGCCTTGAAGCCGAACAGGGCGTTTTCAAAGCCCGGCAGCAGGTTGCCATCACCCACTTTGAAAGTAGCCGGGGCCTTATCGAACGTGCTGTCGACGGTGTCGCCGTTTTCCAGGTGCAGCGCGAAGTGCAGGGTGACTTCGGTGTTCTGGCCGATACGGGTGTCAGTCATGGACCGGATCCTCGGACTTCTTGCTCTTGAACATATCCAGCGCCAGCATCACCGCACCAACGGTGATGGCGCTGTCGGCCACGTTGAAGGCCGGGAAGTAATGGCGGTTCTGCCAGTGCACCAGGATGAAGTCGACTACATGGCCCAGCACGATGCGGTCGTACAGGTTGCCAATCGCCCCACCCAGCACCAGCGCCAGCGCCACGGCCAGCCAGGTCTCGTTGCGCCCCAGGCGCTTGAGCCAGACGACCAGTACCGCGCTGACCACCACGGCGATCAGGGCGAACAACCAGCGCTGCCAACCCGCTCCGTCAGCCAGGAAGCTGAACGCGGCACCGGTGTTGTAGGCCAGGGTCCAGCTGAAGTAGTCAGGAATGACCACGATCTGCTGGTACATGGTCAGGGCGTTGTTGAAGTACAGCTTGGTGGCCTGGTCGATGACCAGGACCAGCAAGCTCAGCCACAGCCATGCAAGGCGCCCGAAGCGCCCCGCTGCAGGGTTAGGCATAGTGGCGCACCTCACCCGAGCCGGTCAGGTTGTCGACGCAACGGCCGCAGATTTCCGGGTGCTCCGGATGGCTGCCGACGTCGGCGCGGAAGTGCCAGCAACGGCCGCACTTGGTGTGGCCGGACTTGACCACTTGCAGCTTGAGGCCTTCGACTTCGGTGGCTACCGCTTCGGCCGGCGCCTGTGCGAACGGCACCACGCTGGCGGCCGAGGTGATCAGCACGAAGCGCAACTCGTCGCCCAGCTTGCCCAGGTCGGCACTCAGGCCTTCGTCGGCGTACAGGGTCACTTCGGCTTGCAGGTTGCCGCCGATGACCTTGGCAGTGCGCTGGTTTTCCAGCTCCTTGTTGACCGATGCCTTCACTGCCATCACGCGGTCCCAGTAGGCGCGGTCCAACTCGGTGCCTTCCGGCAGCTCGCTCAGGCCTTGGTACCAGCCGTTGAGCATTACCGACTCGTTGCGCTCGCCCGGCAGGTACTGCCAGATTTCGTCGGCGGTGAATGCCAGGATCGGCGCGATCCAGCGCACCAGCGCCTCGCTGATGTGGTACAGCGCAGTCTGGCAGGAACGGCGGGCGACACTGTTGGCGCCGGTGGTGTACTGGCGGTCCTTGATGATGTCGAGGTAGAAGCCGCCCAGCTCCTGTACGCAGAAGTTGTGCACCTTGGAGTAGACGTTCCAGAAACGGTACTCGCTGTAGTGCTCTTCCAGTTCGCGTTGCAGCAGCAGGGTACGGTCCACGGCCCAGCGGTCCAGCGCCAGCATGTCTTCCGGGGCCAGCAGGTCGCGGGCCGGGTCGAAGCCGGACAGGTTGGACAGCAGGAAGCGGGCGGTATTGCGGATACGCCGATAGGCGTCGGCACTGCGCTGCAGGATCTGCTCGGAAACGGCCATTTCACCGGAATAGTCGGTGGCCGAAACCCACAGGCGCAGGATATCGGCACCCAGGGTGTTGTTGACCTTCTCCGGCTCGATGGTGTTGCCCAGCGACTTGGACATCTTGCGGCCGTTCTCGTCCACGGTGAAACCGTGGGTCAACAGCTCGCGGTATGGCGCATGGTTATCGATGGCGCAACCGGTCAGCAAGGACGAGTGGAACCAGCCGCGGTGCTGGTCGGAACCTTCCAGGTACAGGTCAGCGCGCGGGCCGGTGGCGTGGCCGATGTCGTGCGAGCCACGCAGTACGTGCCAGTGAGTGGTGCCCGAGTCGAACCACACGTCGAGGGTGTCGGCGATCTTGTCGTACTGGTCGGCTTCAGCGCCCAGCAGTTCAGCGGCGTCCAGCTTGAACCAGGCCTCGATGCCTTGCTGCTCGACACGCTTGGCCACTTCTTCCATCAGTTCGACAGTGCGCGGATGCAGCTCGCCGGTCTGCTTGTGCAGGAAGAACGGGATCGGCACACCCCAGTTGCGCTGACGCGAGATGCACCAGTCCGGGCGGTTGGCGATCATCGCGTGCAGGCGCGCCTGGCCCCAGGCCGGGACGAACTTGGTGTCTTCGATGGCTTTCAGCGCACGCTCACGCAGCGGCTCGCCGGTGCTCGGCTGCTTGTCCATGCCCACGAACCACTGCGCGGTGGCGCGGTAGATCAGCGGGGTCTTGTGGCGCCAGCAGTGCATATAGCTGTGGCTGATGGTTTCGGTGTGCATCAGCGCACCGACTTCGCTCAGCTTCTCGACGATGGCCGGGTTGGCCTTCCAGATGAACTGGCCGCCGAAGAATGGCAGCGAGTCGACATACACGCCGTTGCTCTGCACCGGGGTAAGGATGTCGTCGTTGACCATGCCGTAGCGCTTGCAGGTGACGAAGTCGTCTTCACCGTAGGCTGGCGAGGAATGCACCACGCCGGTACCGGCGCCCAGCTCGACGTAGTCGGCCAGGTAGATTGGCGACAGGCGATCGTAGAACGGATGGCGGAAGTTGATCAGCTCCAGCGCCGAACCTTGGGCGGTGGCAACGACCGAACCTTCCAGGTTGTAGCGCTTCAGGCACGACTCGACCAGCTCTTCAGCCAGCACCAGCAGGCGTTCGCCGGTGTCGACCAGGGCGTACTTGAATTCCGGGTGGATATTCAGGGCCTGGTTGGCCGGGATGGTCCACGGGGTGGTGGTCCAGATCACGATGGCGGCCGGCTTGGCCAGCGAGGCCAGGCCGAAGGCGGCGGCCAGCTTGGCTTCATCGGCAACCGGGAAGGCCACGTCGATGGTCTGCGACTTCTTGTCGGCGTACTCGACTTCCGCTTCAGCCAGCGCCGAACCGCAATCAAAGCACCAGTTCACCGGCTTCAGGCCCTTGAACACGAAGCCTTGCTTGACCATCTCGGCCAGGGCGCGGATTTCACCGGCCTCGTTGGCGAAGTTCATGGTCTTGTATGGGTTGTCCCAGTCACCCAGCACGCCCAGGCGGATGAACTCGGTCTTCTGCCCTTCGATCTGCTCGGCAGCGTACTCGCGGCACAGCTCGCGGGTACGGTCGGCGGAAAGGTGCTTGCCGTGGGTAACCTCGACCTTGTGCTCGATCGGCAGGCCGTGGCAGTCCCAACCTGGCACGTACGGCGCATCGAAGCCGGCCAGCGTCTTGGAACGGACGATCATGTCCTTGAGGATCTTGTTCAGCGCATGACCGATGTGAATCTTGCCGTTGGCATAGGGCGGGCCGTCGTGCAGGACGAACTTGGGACGATCCTTGCCAATTTCGCGCAGCTTCTGGTACAGGCCAATGCTGTCCCAGCGCTGCAGGATCTGCGGTTCGCGCTGAGGCAGGCCGGCCTTCATGGGGAAGGCGGTGTCCGGAAGGTTAAGCGTGGCTTTGTAGTCGGTCATTTCAGGCTCTTCGTTAGCGGTTGAGCGTGCCAATGTGCACGTGCGGCGGCGATATCCGCATCGATCGCCGACTTCAGCGCCTCCAGGGAGGCGAATCGCTGCTCTTCACGCAGCTTGTGGTGGAACTCCACCGTCAGGCGCCGGCCGTAAAGATCGCCGGCAAAGTCCAGAAGATGAATCTCCAGGTGCGGGCGCCCATCACCGGCAACGGTGGGGCGCACGCCGATATTGCCGACACCCGGCCAAGCTTTGCCGTCGATCACGATGCTGGCCAGGTATACCCCGGACAGCGGCACGCGGCGGCGCTTGAGCTGGATGTTGGCGGTTGGTGTGCCGAGCTGGCGGGCCAGCTTCTGGCCGTGCAGCACGCGGCCTGTAATGCGGTACGGGCGGCCCAGCAGGTGTTCGGCCAGTTCGAAGTCGCCCTCGGACAAGGCCTTGCGCACTTCGGTGCTGCTGACCCGCAGGCCATCCTGGATGACCGTGTTGGCGGCCTCGACGGTAAAGCCGTACGCGTTGCCGGCCTCGACCAGGAAAGCGAAGTCGCCAGCGCGGTCGCAGCCGAAGCGGAAGTCATCGCCCACTTCGAGATGACGCACGCCCAGGCCGTCGACCAGGATGGCCTTGACGAAGGCATCGGCACTGAGCTTGCTCAGACGCTGGTTGAACGCCAGGCACAGCACCCGGTCGATGCCTTCGGTCGCCAGCAGCTCGATCTTGTCGCGCAGCCGGGCCAGACGTGCCGGCGCGGTATCGGGTGCGAAGTACTCGCGTGGTTGCGGTTCGAAGATCACCACGCAGGTCGGCAGGCCCAAGGCCTGACCGCGCTCGCGCAGGCGCGCCAGGATTGCCTGGTGGCCGCGGTGAACCCCGTCGAAGTTGCCAATGGTGGCGACACAGCCCCGGTGCTCGGGGCGCAGGTTGTGAAGACCTCGAACCAGCTGCATAACGCGCTTCTTGCTCATAAAGTGGCCGATTATAACCACACCCGGGCGCTGGTGACAGGCAGCAGCGCCCAAGGGCGGCGTGGAATGCGAAAAACCGACGCCTGACCCGCCAAAAGCCTCAGTGCAAGGCCTTGCGAGCGAAATGCCGGGGCCTGAAGCCACACAGGTACAGGCAGCCAAAATACGTCACGACGCCCGCCAGGATCAGCGCCCCAAGCCGCAGGAAGCGCTCAAGCATGATGCCCTGTTCCCAGGCCGGCATATAGTGCATGCCCGCCAGCAGTACTGCCGACATCAGCGCCACCGCCAACACAAGCTTGAGCAGGAACACTGCCCAGCCAGGCTGAGGCTCGAACAGCTGCTGACTGCGCAGCTTCCAGAACAGCAAACCGGCATTCAGGCAGGCACCGAGGCTGATCGCCAATGCCAGGCCGGCATGTGCAAGCGGGCCGACCAGGACAAGGTTGAACAGCTGGGTGCAGACCAGGGTGAAGACTGCGATCTTCACCGGCGTGCGAATATTCTGCTGCGCATAGAAGCCAGGTGCCAGTACCTTGATCAGAATGATCGCCAGCAAGCCCACGGAATAGGCGATCAACGCTCGCTGGGTCATCGCCGCATCAAACGCGCTGAACTTGCCATATTGAAACAAAGCAACGGTCAGCGGTTCGGCAAGAATGGCCAACGCCAGGGTGCAGGGCAGTACCAGCAGGAAGCACAGGCGCAGGCCCCAGTCGAGAATCCGTGAGTACTCCTCGCGGTCCTTGTTGGCGTAGGTCTTGGCCAGGGTCGGCAGCAGGATGGTGCCCAGGGCAACGCCCAGCACACCGGAAGGCAGCTCCATGAGGCGGTCGGCGTAGTACATCCACGATACCGAGCCGGCCACCAGGAAGGAGGCGAAGATGGTGTTGATGATCAGCGAGATCTGGCTCACCGACACCCCCAGGATCGCCGGCAGCATCTGTTTCAGTACCCGCCACACACCCGCGTCCTTGAGGTTCAGGCGCGGCAGCACGAGCATGCCGATCTTCTTCAGCGCTGGCAGCTGGTACAGCAACTGCGCCAGGCCACCCGCCAGCACGCCCCAGGCCAACGCCATGATTGGCGGGTTGAAGTACGGCGTCAGCAACACGGCGAAGGCGATCATCGCCACGTTCAGCAAGGTGGGCGTGAAGGCCGGCACCGAAAAGCGGTTCCAGGTATTGAGGATCGCTCCGGCCAGGGAAGACAGCGAGATCAGGAATATATAAGGAAACGTCACCCGCAACAGGTCGGTGGTCAGCTCGTATTTTTCGGTGCTGTCGACAAAACCCGGGGCCGTCGCCCACACCACCCACGGTGCAGCGAGGATGCCGATGGCGGTCACCAGGGCCAGCACCAGGGTCAGAAGGCCGCTGACATAGGCAATGAAGGTGCGCGTCGCCTCCTCGCCTTGCTGGGTCTTGTACTCGGCCAGAATCGGCACGAAGGCCTGGGAGAATGCGCCTTCGGCGAAGATGCGCCGCAACAGGTTGGGCAGTTTGAACGCGATGAAGAAGGCATCGGTAGCGACACCAGCACCAAAGATGCGGGCCAGGATGGTGTCGCGAACAAAGCCCAGCACCCGCGAAATCATGGTGATCGAGCTTACTGCAGCCAGGGATTTGAGCAGGTTCATCGAAAAGATTCACGCCAATGACAGAGGACGCTGCCAGAGAGCGTCCGAATGTGCGATACTCCCGCGCCTTCGCAGGGGAGCCAAAAATTCCCGAGTGTACAGGTCGCGCAGCAGAAAGGAATCTTTCCCGCTTGTTGGCGCACCGCTCGGCGGAACCTTGCAGGTGGCCTTGACATCCGCTCGACTGATCGGCATGATTCGCGGCCTATTTTGTTTGCTATTTACCTAAAGTCTTTCGAGGAGCTCGACGGTGGCCAACACACCTTCCGCCAAGAAACGTGCAAAACAGGCTGAGAAGCGTCGCAGCCACAACGCCAGCCTGCGTTCCATGGTCCGCACCTACATCAAGAATGTAGTTAAAGCCATCGACGCAAAAGACGCCGAAAAAGCGCAAGCCGCTTACGTTCTGGCTGTACCTGTAATCGACCGTATGGCCGACAAGGGTATCATCCACAAGAACAAGGCTGCTCGTCACAAAGGCCGTCTGAATGGCCACATCAAGGCGCTGAAAGAAGCTGCAGCTGCCTAAGCGACGCGCTAGTCGAAAAACCGACCCTAGGGTCGGTTTTTTGTTGCCTGCGATTTATGCTTGCGGGCCCAGTTCCATGTGGGTCTCGATCTCTGTGTGTCGCGAAAGGGCTGCGAAGCAGCCCCGGCAATCTCAGCTTCTGCGCTGAAACCGAGGGGCCGCTACGCGCCCCTTTCGCGACGCAAGGCCGCTCCCACAAAAAAGCAGGGCCGCGTTTGGCGGCCCTACTTTTACATCACTTGGCGATCTGAATCTTCGGTGCCCACTGCAGCCATTCATCCTCGGCCTTTTCGAACAAGGCAAAGGTCTGCTGCGGCCGTGCCGGGTTACCCATCTGCTCGCCATCTGGCGTTGCGAAGGCGATACCGCCATCGATCAGGGTTTCCAGCGACTCGGTACGCACTGTAGCGCCCTTGAACAGACCCCAGTCGAAACCGAAACCACTGCTGTTCCAGAAGCGGCTACCGCTGCGCACCAAGGCGGCATAGCGCGGCTCGATGAGGATATGAATCAGCACGCGGTCAGCGCTCTGGCCCAGCTCGAAGCCTGTCACCTTGCCCACCGTAACCTCACGATAGGTAACCGGCACACCCGGCTTGATCGAGCCGCGACGCGGTGCACTGAGCGTCAATGGCAGGCCGACCTCTGGCCCTGCTACCTCCGGTGCCTCGGCCAGGGCGATGAAATCGCGCTGTGGCCCACGGTTCTTGGCTGCTGGCTGCACTTCCAGGTACTGCCCACCTATCAAGGTGTCCAGGTTTTCAGTGCGCACCAGGCCCAGGGCCGGCTTGACCACCCAGAACTGCGTGCCGGCACGGGCAATGCGATCCGCCGATTCGGTAATGCGCGCCCGTAGCAGCACCGCCTGCAGGTCATCGGTAAGGTCGACGCTCTCGATGCTGCCCACATCCAGGCCGCGGAAGCGGATGGCCGTACCCGGCTTCAGGCCATCGGCACGCTCTACACGGATGGTGATCAACGTACCCGCACGGTTCACCGCTTCCTGGCTGTCATGCAGGCGGAAGCGTGGAATGTGCCGTTTCAGCGGTACATCGGGCCGTGGTGTATCGAACGCAATACCGCCGGCCATCAGTGTTTGCAGCGACTCACTCTTGATCTTGATGCCCGACAGGCCGCCGGTCAGGGTGATCCCACTGACGTTCCAGAAGCGCGACGAACCATTGACCAGCTTCTCGTACTCCTTCTCGATATGCACACCGATCAGGATGCGGTTGCTGTTACGGGCGAACTGATAGCTCTGCACGCTACCCACCTTCACCTGGCGGTACGTCACCGGGCTGCCGATTTCCAGCGAACCCAAGGTGTCGGCGAACAACACCATGTGCAGGCCCGGCGCTTTGAGGTCGAGCGGCGGCGCCTTGGCACGCGCCTCGAACTCACGCTCTGGCCGTGCGCCCTTCTCACCAGGACGAATGGCGATGTAGTTACCTTTGACCAGCGCTTCCAGGCCAGTGATTCCCGCCAGGGAAATCGACGGTTTGACTACCCAGAACTGTGTCCCGTCTACCAGGTAGTCCTCGGTCAGTGGGTCGAGTGTCAGCTCGGCCGAAGCGCTGGCCAGGTTGTCTTCCATCTTCAGGGCTTTCAGCGAGCCCACCTGGATGCCCTTGTACATGACCGGCGTGCGACCCGCCTGCAGGCCTTCATAATCGCTCAGCTTCACTTTTACCCGGATACCCGCCTGGGCGGCATCGAAGTCCTCGTACAGACGGAACGGCAGGCTCGGATCGGTGGGAGGGCTGTCCTTGCGGTACTCCGGCGTGGCGAAGGCGATACCACCCGCCACAATGCTCGACAACGACTCACTGCGCACCTTCACACCCGAAAGCGAAGCATCGATGCTGACACCGCTGGCGTTCCAGAAACGCGTGTGCTTGCGCACCAGGCTGGCGTAGGCCGGCTCGATGAAGACTTTCACCTCTACGGTGCTCTGGTCCTCGGACAGGCGGTAGCTTTTCACCCGGCCAACCTGAATCTGCTTGTAGAATACCGGGCTGTCACGGTTGAGCGAGCCCAGCCTGTCGGCCTTGAGGGTCAGGTGCAGGCCTGGTTCAGAATCCGAGAGCGGTGGCGCCACCTTCAATGCCACAAAGCGTTTGGTACGTTCCCCCTCTCCCGGGCTAACGGCGATGTAGTTACCCGACACCAGTGTTTCAAGGCCAGATATACCGGCCAGGCTGACACTCGGCTTCACCAGCCAGAAACGCGTGCCTTTGGTTAGATGGGGCTCGGCAGCCTTGTTCATCTCGATGGTAGCGATCACCCCCTGCGTGTCGCCCTTGGCGTCGAGCACCAGGCTTTTCACCTTGCCAACCGGCATGCCTTTGTAGATGACCTCGGTCTTGTTGGCGACGATACCCTCTCCCGACTCGAAGCGGACTTCAATTTCCACGCCAGCGTCGCGGTAGGCCTGCCACGCGAGCCAGCCACCGATCATCAGCGCAATCAAAGGCAGGATCCAGATGGCCGACCAGTTCGAGGCTGGGCGGGTTTTAGCCGTTGGCAGGTCACTCATGGTCGTCATCCGACTCCGTGTTATCCCAAATCAGTCGGGGATCGAAAGTTAAAGCGGCAAGCATTGTCAGTATCACCACAGTTGCGAAGGCGACAGCGCCCAGGTTGGCTTCGACACTGGCTATTCGGCCAAAATTCACCACTGCCACCAGGATGGCAATGACGAAGATATCCAGCATGGACCAGCGCCCGATGAATTCGATGAAGCGGTACATCAATATCCGCTGCCGGGCCGAAAGCGGCTGCCGCCGCTGAACGGAGTACAACAGCAAGCCGATACCCACCAGCTTGAACGTGGGGACCAGGATACTGGCAATGAACACCACAGCCGCAATGGGCACCATGCCGTGCTTGAGCAGGGTGATGACACCGGACATGATGGTGTCCGGGCTACCCTGACCGAGGGTACTCACGGTCATGATCGGCAGTATGTTGGCCGGGATGTAGAGGATCGACGCCGCAATCAGCAACGCCCAGGTGCGCACGATACTGTTCGGCCGGCGTGCATGCACGATAGCGCCGCAACGTGTACAGGTTTGCGAAGTGCTGTCTGGCTCTTGCCTGTTCAGCTCGTGACACTCATTGCAGACAACAATGCCTGCGTCAATCGCCCGCATGCAGGTCCTCCCCCGATAGCGCACTCCAGATCTGGTGGGGCGACATCACCACTTCGAGCCACACCTGGATCAATAACAGACTGATGAAACAGAACAGCCCAAGGCCCACGGTCAGTTCGGCCAGGTCCACCAGTTTGACGATGGCCACCAGCACCCCCATGAAATAGACCTCGAGCATGCCCCAGTCACGCAGGTGGTGATAGATGCGGTAGAAGACCAGGCCGTAGTCCCGCCCGAAGTTCAAGCGGATGCTCAACAGCACGGCCAGCTGACAGAGCAGCTTCGCCAGCGGAATGACCATACTACAGAGCAACACCACTACGGCAACACCGCGCATTCCCGAGTTGTACAGGCCTAGCACGCCACTCCAGACCGTATCGTCCGAAGTCTGGCCAAGCAGGTGCAACTGCATGATCGGCAGGAAATTGGCCGGCACGAATAGCAAAAGGGCCGTCAGCACCAAGGCCAGGCTGCGATTGACCACATTATGCCGGTGGGCATAGAGCTCGTAGCCGCAGCGCGGGCATTGGGCTTTCTCATCATGCTGCAGCACGGGCTTGCGCAGCAGCAGGTCGCATTCATGGCAGGCGACAAGCTCGTCCAACGGCAGCTGGGCCAGGGTTTCAGGTTCGACAGAATTGGACATAGAGCGCTTCTGTATAGGTGCGTGGGGGCTATTCTAGTGTTCTGACTCGAATTATGGGAGGCGACGTTGTCCTGAAGGGTGTGCGGGGGGCGCCCCTGCCTGGCGTTGCACCCTTCCCTTGTAGGAGCGGGTTTACCCGCGAACACCGGCGAAGCCGGTGCCATCTCCGCTCCCGCAGTGATTCGAGCAGTTCCAGTTTTTTGCCCAC
>NZ_JBAMDI010000098.1:0-42362 GCF_036961695.1 Pseudomonas sp. CGJS7
TGCCTGCTGCACCAGAGCCAGGTCGCGCTGGCTGGTTGGCTGCTTGTCGATCACCTTCTGCGCAATCAACGCCGCTGCCATGTCATCGGTCGGGATGAACGTGTCCTTGCCGACCATGCGCAAGAATCGTGGCGCCGACAACCCGCCCAACTGGTTGCCGTGCTTGGCCAGGTACTTCCACAAGCCGACAATGTCGGTCACTGGCCAGTCGGCGATGAACGCACCAAAACTGCCATGCGCCTTGGCGATATCCAGCACCATTTGCGCATTGCGCGGCACGCTCTTGAGCTTGCCCAGGTGGCGGATAATGCGCTCATCCTGCATCAACCGCTCCAGATGCTCGGCGCCCATCAGCACCACTTTCTCCGGGTCGAAGCCAAAGAACACCTGCTCGAACGCCGGCCACTTGGCATCCACCAGGCTGTGCTTGAGCCCCGCGCGGAACACGCGCAGGGCCAATGTCGACAGGTAGCGGTCGTCACTGATGTCGCGCAGTTGCGCCGGCGTGCGCGGCTGCGGCAGGAAAGCCTCCAGCGCCTGGGCCGAACCAAAGCGGTTCAGGCAATACTCATGCAACCACTGGTAATCACGCATGGGCTCAGATGTTCAGCACGTCGAGGAAACGCGGGGTAGCGTTTTCGTCGATCTTCAGGCTGGTGAAGTCAAACAGATTCCGGTCGGCCAGCTGCGACGGTGCCACGTTCTGCAGGGCACGGAAGATGCTCTCGGTACGGCCCGGGTGCTTGCGTTCCCACTCCACCAGCATGTCCTTGACCACCTGGCGCTGCAGGTTTTCCTGCGAGCCGCACAGGTTGCACGGGATGATCGGGAATTCCTTCATGTCCGAGTAGGCCTGGATGTCCTTCTCGCTGCAGTAGGCCAGCGGGCGGATCACCACGTTGCGGCCATCGTCGGCGCGCAGCTTCGGCGGCATGCCCTTGAGCGCGCCGTTGAAGAACATGTTGAGGAAGAAGGTTTCGACGATGTCGTCGCGGTGGTGCCCCAGCGCCATCTTGGTAGCGCCGATTTCGTCGGCGAAGGTGTACAGGGTACCGCGGCGCAGGCGCGAACACAGCGAGCAAGTGGTCTTGCCTTCGGGTACCAGCTCCTTTACCACCGAGTAGGTATCCTTCTCGACGATGTGGTACTCGACCCCCAGTTCCTTGAGGTAAGCCGGCAATACGTGCTCAGGGAAGCCCGGCTGTTTCTGGTCCATGTTCACCGCAACGATCTCGAACGTGATCGGTGCCACCTTCTGCAGGTGCAACAGAACGTCGAGCATGGTGTAGCTGTCCTTGCCGCCGGACAGGCAGACCATGACCTTGTCGCCATCCTCGATCATGTTGTAGTCGGTGATGGCTTCGCCAGCGAGACGACGCAGGCGTTTTTGCAGTTTGTTCTGGTTGACCGAGAGGGTGCCCATAGCGCTTGGATCCGCGAGGTGTGACAAAAGCCGACTATTTTACGCACAAACGCGATGCCGCTGTAGGCATTCCGATAAAGACTTCATTGCAATCAACAGCACGGCTTAAAGCGCAATTTGCTCTAAAAAGCGCGGTTTATGTGGGTAACGGCTTCCTATACTGCGACATAAGGCCACATTACCGCTTGCATCGGTGTTAGGGCCTCGGGCCGCTTGCGCTCCATATTGGGGGGCGTTTGGCAACATTGAGAGGAGTGATCGGCATGATTCATCACGTTGTGGGGCTGTTTACCCATCCCGATCAGGAATGGCGGGAGATTCGTGGCGAAGAAGAAACCATCAGCCACATGTACCTGACACACACCCTGATCCTCGCGGCGATTCCTGCCGTTTCGGCGTTTATCGGCACTACCCAGGTGGGCTGGGTGATCGGTGACCGGCCAGCAGTGATGCTGACCATGGAAAGCGCAATCTGGATGAGCATCATGTCCTACCTGGCCATGCTCGCCGGGGTGGCGGTAATGGGCGCGTTCATCCACTGGATGGCCCGCACCTACGATGCCAACCCGTCCATGGCGCAATGCATCGCTTTTGCCACCTACACCGCTACCCCCTTGTTCATCGGTGGCCTGGCGGCGCTCTACCCCCACCTGTGGCTGGGCATGCTGATCGGCACTGCCGCCATCTGCTACACGGTGTACCTGCTGTATGTCGGCTTGCCGACGTTCATGAACATACCGTCGGATGAAGGCTTCCTGTTCTCCAGCTCGGTGCTGGCAGTGGGCTTGGTGGTACTGGTGGCTATCATGGCCGCTACCGTGATTATCTGGGGACTGGGCGTGGGGCCCGTCTACACCAACTAGAACAGACCGAACCAACACTGGGGCATCAACCAGGGGCCGCCGCAAGGCGGCCTCTGGCTGTGCGCTGACCGGTGACTCGGCAAGCCACCTGCGCTTGCGGCATAATGCCTGGTCAGGAGAACCGCCCCGCCATGCCCGAGCAGCTCAAACAACGCGTCGAAACCTGTTACCAGCAAGCCGAAGCCTTTTTCAAACGCCGCTTCCCGCGCCCCGAAGTCAGCTTCAAACTGCGCGGGCAAAAAGCCGGCGTCGCCCACCTGCACGAGAATCTGCTGCGCTTCAACCTGCAGCTCTACCGCGAAAACCAGGAAGACTTCCTGCGCCAGACCGTGGCCCATGAAGTGGCACACCTGGTTGCCCACCAGCTGTTTGGCGACCGCATCCAGGCCCATGGTGAAGAGTGGCAGTTGATCATGCGCGGGGTGTATGAACTGCCGCCCAATCGTTGCCACAACTATGACGTGCAACGGCGCGCAGTGACCCGCTACATCTACCGCTGCCCGTGCCCGCAAAGCGACTTCCCGTTTACCGCGCAGCGGCACAAGCTGGTGCACCAAGGGCGGCGATACCTGTGCAAGCGGTGCCGGGAAATCTTGGTGTACAGCGGCGAGACGCGGGTCGAATAGATCGGGGGTCGCTTGCACCGGCCCTTTCGCGGGCAAGCCCGCTCCTACGGGTTTCGTGCAATTCCCGGGACGTGCGCTGCACCCGTAGGAGCGGGTTTACCCGCGAAAGGGCCGGAACAGGCCATGCACAAATCCCAGGCATGAGAAAGGCGACCCGAGAGTCGCCTTCCTGTACCCGCCTGCGCCTTACTTCTCGACGAAGGCACGCTCGATCAGGTAGTCACCCGGCTCGCGCATGCGCGGGGAGATCTTCAGGCCGAAGCTGTCCAGCACTTCGCTGGTTTCGTCGAGCATGCTCGGGCTGCCACAGATCATCGCGCGGTCGTCTTGCGGGTTGATCGGCGGCAGGCCGATGTCACTGAACAGCTTGCCGCTGCGCATCAGGTCGGTCAGACGGCCCTGGTTTTCGAACGGCTCGCGGGTCACGGTCGGGTAGTAGATCAGCTTGTCGCGAACCGACTCACCGAAGAACTCGTTCTGCGGCAGGTGCTCGGTGATGAACTCGCGGTAGGCCACTTCGTTCACATAGCGCACGCCGTGCACCAGGATCACTTTTTCAAAGCGCTCGTAGGTTTCCGGGTCCTGAATGACGCTCATGAACGGCGCCAGGCCAGTGCCGGTGCTCAGCAGGTACAGGTGCTTGCCAGGATTCAGGTCGTCGAGCACCAGGGTGCCGGTAGGCTTCTTGCTGATGATGATCTCATCGCCTTCCTTCAGGTGCTGCAGCTGCGAGGTCAGCGGGCCGTCCGGCACCTTGATGCTGAAGAATTCAAGGTGCTCTTCCCAGTTTGGCGAAGCGATGGAGTAGGCACGCATGAGCGGACGGCCGTTGTCCTGCTGCAGGCCGATCATCACGAACTGACCGTTCTCGAAGCGCAGGCCCGGGTCGCGGGTGCACTTGAAGCTGAACAGGGTGTCGTTCCAGTGGTGCACACTGAGGACACGTTCGTGGTTCATGTTGCTCATCGATGGGGCTCCTGAAGAAAAACGCGCGCGCAAAGCGCACAGTTGCGCAATAGTTTAGGGGCAGCGACAATATCTGTTAACTGGATTATCAAGATATGTGTTATCGGTTATATCGATATGCGATTCACACTCCGTCAAATGCAAGTCTTCGTCGCCGTCGCCCAGCACCAAAGCGTCTCTCGGGCCGCCAGCCTGTTGGCGCTGTCGCAGTCGGCCGCCAGTACCTCTATCACGGAACTGGAGCGGCAATCGAGCTGCCAGCTGTTCGACCGTGCCGGCAAACGCCTGGCCCTCAATGCCCTGGGCCATCAATTGCTGCCACAAGCAGTAGCCCTCCTTGACCAGGCCAAGGAAATCGAAGACCTGCTCAACGGCAAATCCGGTTTCGGCTCACTGGCGGTCGGCGCCACCCTCACCATCGGCAACTACCTGGCCACCCTGCTGATCGGCAACTACATGCAGACACACCCGGAAAGCCAGGTAAAACTGCATGTCCAAAATACTGCGCATATCGTGCAACAGGTCGCGCACTACGAAATTGATCTGGGTCTAATCGAAGGTGACTGCAACCACCCCGACCTGGAAGTTCAGCCGTGGGTCGAGGACGAACTGGTGGTGTTCTGTGCGCCACAGCACCCACTGGCGAAACTGGGCCGCGCCGATATCGAAAGCCTCTCGCAGGAGGCGTGGATCCTGCGCGAACAAGGCTCAGGCACGCGCCTGACCTTCGACCAGGCCATGCGCCATCACCGCGCCAACCTTAATATTCGCCTGGAGCTGGAGCACACCGAAGCGATCAAGCGCGCGGTGGAGTCAGGCCTGGGCATCGGTTGCATTTCACGCCTGGCCCTGCGTGACGCCTTCCGCCGCGGCAGCCTGGTACCTGTGGAAACACCGGAGCTGGACCTGCTGCGCCAGTTCTACTTCATCTGGCACAAACAGAAGTACCAGACCTCGGCCATGCGTGAGTTTCTCGAGCTATGCCGCAGCTTCACTGCGGGCTTTACCCGCAGTGACGAGATCGTGCTGCCGCCGATCGCTTAAAGCAGGATCACTCCCCACACCAGCGCCACCATGGTCAGTGCCACCAACTGTGCGGCGCTGCCCATGTCCTTGGCATTTTTCGACAGCGGGTGGCGCTCCAGCGAAATGCGATCGATGGCCGCCTCCACCGCCGAGTTGAACAGCTCGACGATCAGCCCCAGCAGGCAAACGGCGATCATGATGGCCCGCTCGGCGCGGCTGACCGGCAGCCAGAAGGCGATCGGGATCAGCAGCACGTTGAGCAGCACCAGCTGGCGGAATGCGGCCTCGCCCTTGAAGGCGGCACGCAGGCCGTCCAGCGAGTAGCCAGCGGCGTTGAAGATGCGTTTGAGGCCGGTCTGGCCCTTGAATGGCGATGTCATGTGAGTCACTTCACAGCAGAAAGGCCAGCAGACTAGACCGGCTCGGGTCAAAAAAGCGTGAAGCCACACGCAGTCAGTTGCTGGCAACCGATTCAAGTTGTTGCAGCAGCAGTGCAGCCTGGGTCCGGGTACGCACGCCCAGTTTACGGAAGATCGCGGTTACGTGGGCCTTGATGGTCGCTTCCGACACGCTCAGCTCATAGGCGATCTGCTTGTTCAGCAAGCCTTCGCAGACCATGGTCAGTACGCGGAACTGCTGCGGCGTGAGGCTGGCCAAGCCTTCGCTGGCGGCCTTGGCCTCGGCCGAAACATCGACCTTTTCGAACGCCTGCGGCGGCCACCAGACCTCGCCGTCGAGCACCTTGCGCACCGCATCCTGGATCACTTCCAGGGTGCTGGACTTGGGAATGAAACCACTGGCGCCGAACTCGCGGGACTTGACCACCACGGCGGCCTCTTCCTGTGCCGAAACCATCACCACGGGGATCTGCGGGTACTGCCCGCGGAGCAGCACCAGACCGGAAAAACCGTAGGCACCCGGCATGTTCAAGTCCAGCAGCACCAGGTCCCAGTCGGCTTTTTCGCTCAGGCGGGTTTCCAGTTCGGCAATGCTTGCGACTTCGACCAGACGCACATCGGAGCCAAGCCCGAGGGTAACGGCCTGGCGCAGGGCGCCACGGAACAGTGGGTGGTCATCGGCAATCAGGATTTCGTATGTGGCCATCGATCTAAGGATCCTGTTCTGTGCCAGGCACTCGAGTGGAAGGGAAGCGCCCGGCGGGGAATCGGCGCCAAGGAGGCCGAGCACGGTCAAGGGAGATCAAGCCAATCGCCCTGCCGTCTCGCCCACCCTGGCTGCCAGCTCCGTCATTATGAACCAAAGCAGGGGTTGTGCCCCTTGGACTATAGGAAGGTATGCAAACGCTGGTGGGTGTCGTCCTGCTCGTCAAGCGGCAGCCGCCGTTTGCCACTCAGGTAATGCAGGCTGAACACATCCAGATAAGCATCCAGCGCCTGCGAAGCCTGGCTATCGCCAGCAAGGTCCAGGCACATGGCCGCAACTTCTGCCGTACAGAAATGATCATCGCGCTTGGAGCGCCGCAGGCGGTAGCGCGACATCTGCTCGGCTTGCAGGCTCAACACCGGGAAGCGGTCCAGGTACGGGCTTTTGCGGAACATCTTGCGCGCTTCGGTCCAGGTGGCATCCAGCAGGATGAACAATGGACGCTTGCCCGGCTCGCGCACCACCTCGCTGACCACCCGCTCCTGGGCAACGAACTCGCCCGGAAAAACGATATAGGGCTGCCAGCGCGGGTCATCGAGCAAGGCCAGCAGGCGCTCGTCAACTGCGGTGCGCAACCAGCCGAAGGCCCAGGTGTCTTCAATCAGGTCGGCAATCAACCAGCCGGTGTTGGTGGGTTTCAGCGGCTCGGTGTCGTGCATCAGCAGGCACACACCTGCGTCAGCCTGCACCCTAGGCTTCCAGGCACACAGGCAATGGGTGGCGATGACCCGGCAATCCGGGCAACGCTCGGCACGCGAGCCACGGGCGATGAAAGGCTTGTTGCTGCGGGCCAGGCGTTCGGCGCGCAGACGCGCTACCGCATGGCTCATGCCGGCAGGCCTCTGGACAGATTGAAAATGGGCACAAGGATGACTCGGAGAAAACAAGGCGGCCAGTCTACCAGAACAGGTGGCAATTGCTGTGCAGCCGGCAATGCGCTCCTTATAATCGGGTTTCTACCGTGCCGGTCCTCGCCACGCGCAATTTTACGGAACACCGTTGACCCGCGCATGTCAAAGCGCCAGTCATCGAACCAGGAGAGATTCATGCTGCGCCTTATCGCCCCCGCCCTGAGCCTGCTGCTCGCCCTGCCTCTGGCAGCCCAGGCGGCATCCAAGCAGGATTACGACCTGAACACCCTGCTGCAGAAGGTCGCCAAAGAGAGCAGCGTCGGCACCCCACGCGCAATCAACGAGGACATTCTCGATCAGGGTTACACCGTTGAAGGCAAGGCACTGGTCAACCATCTGAGCGTACGCCAGAGCCACGCAGCGCGCATGCAGGCCAACCCTGAGCAGGTGCGCAGCCAACTCGGCGACAGCGTGTGCCGCAACAACGGCTTCCGCAACCTGATGTCCAAGGGTGCCGTCATGGTCTACCGCTTCACGGTCTACAAGACCAACCAGCCCGTCATGGACCAGGCCTTCGACAACGCCAGCTGCGTGGCCGGCAACAAGAAGAAGTAAGCACAGCGACGACGCTACGCCTTTTCGTCCTCATGAGCGTGCCAGCGCCCTTCAACGTCATCGGCGCGCATCTCCGCCAACAGCGCCTGCAAGTATCGCGACCGGCACTCCAGCCCCGACAGCCTGCGGCGGCACTCGGCTTCAAGGCTCAGGTGATGCACCTGGGCCGCATTCTCCAGCTGCTGGTAGAGCTGCCAGTCCACTTCGATGACCAAGCGATGCATACCGCCACCTCCTGCATCGACACGTTTCACTCTACCAGTTAACCAAACCCGTGCTGCCGATGGCCGCAGGCCGACAGGCGGCTGCGCCGAACACCTCGGCACGATCGGGCGCAAGGGTCTAGATTGAGGTCAGAGGTATTGGTGCAGAAGGAGACGTCGCATGCCTTACCATTCGAATGAACTGCTGTTCAGCCACTTCCGCGACAACAATATCGACCTGAGCAATATCGAAGCACAACTGCAACTGGTTGCCCCCAACAGCCCCAACCTGCCGCTCTACCGCGACATGATGCTGACCATCCTGCGCATGGCCCATGACGACAGCGACCGCTGGAGCGCCAAGATCACCCTGCAGGCCCTGCGCGAACTGGACCAGTCGTTCCGGACCCTGCAGCGCTACAAGGGCCGACGCAAAGTGACCGTGTTCGGCTCGGCACGCACCCCGCTGGAGCATCCGATGTACGCCCTGGCCCGCGAGCTGGGCGTCACTCTGGCGCGCTCCGACCTGATGGTTATCACCGGCGCCGGCGGCGGCATCATGGCGGCCGCCCACGAAGGCGCCGGCAGCGAGCACAGCCTGGGCTTCAACATCACCTTACCCTTCGAACAACATGCCAACCCGACGGTGAACGGTACCGACAAACTACTGCCGTTCCACTTTTTCTTCATTCGCAAGCTGTTCTTCGTCAAGGAGGCCGATGGCCTGGTGCTGTGCCCTGGCGGCTTCGGCACCCTGGATGAAGCGCTGGAGGTACTGACCTTGATCCAGACCGGCAAGAGCCCACTGGTGCCGGTGGTGCTACTGGATTCGCCGGGCGGGAGCTTCTGGCACGACTGCCTGGACTTCATCAGCCGCCAGTTGGAAGAAAACCGCTACATCCTGCCCAGCGACCTGAAGCTGGTGCGCCTGGTGCACAGCGCTGACGAGGCGGTTGAGGAAATCAACCAGTTCTACAGCAACTACCACTCCAGCCGCTGGCTGAAGAGCCAGTTCGTGATCCGCATGCACCATGCGCTCAGCGAGGCGGCGTTGTATGACATTCAGGAAGGGTTTGCCGATTTGCGCCTGAGTGGCAAATATCACCAGCAAGCGGATAGCAGCGCCGAGCACGAAGTTGGCAATTACAGCCACCTGACCCGCCTGTCATTCGCCTTCAACGGCCGGGATCAGGGCCGCTTGCGTGAGCTGGTGGATTTCATCAACCTGCCGGAGAACTGGGCCAAGCCACAACCCATGCATACCACGCAGAGGGCCAGGCAGGCGCTGAAAGTGAGTTGATGCTTTTCTATAACAGCTCGCGTGATACCTGCAGGAGCAACCCTAGGCTGTTTGCTCCTGCACATGATCGGTTGTTGGGCGCAGACCTTCGTAGGAGCGGGTTTACCCGCGAAAGGGCCTGACCTGCTGGCCAATTTCCCTGGTCATTCGCCGTCGCAGCCGCCATCGTATTCGCGGGTGAACCCGCTCCTACCTGTGGTTGGAGCAGACCGTCGTAGGAGCGGGTTTACCCGCGAAAAGGCCTGACCTGCTGGCCAATTTCCCTGGTCATTCACCGTCGCAGCCGCCACCGTATTCGCGGGTGAACCCGCTCCTACCAGTGGTTGGACGCAGACCGTCGTAGGAGCGGGTTTACCCGCGAAAGGGCCTGACCTGCTGGCCAATTTCCCTGGTCATTCGCCGTCGCAGCCGCCACCGTATTCGCGGGTGAACCCGCTCCTACACATGGAATGGAGACAGCCGGGGGCATTTGGCAAAACAGATTATCCGCTACGGGCGCGTGCCACCCACTGTGGTTTCGAGCTTCAATAATCGTCGAGATCACGCCCGCTGAGCAGACGACCGATCATGTCCATAGGGAACCCACGGTAAGCCAGGAACCGGGTCTGCTGGGCGCGGCTGCGCGGATCTTGCGGGCGCTGCCCGGCAAACTTGCGCTGCCACACGTCGCGCATACGCTCGCCCCAATTCACCTCGCTTTCACGCAGGGCCTGGTCGATATCTGCACGCGCCAAACCACGCTGACACAGCTCTTCGCGAATACGCGCAGGGCCATAGCCAGAGCCGGAACGATAACGAATGAAACTCTCGAGGTAGCGGGCTTCACTAAGCAGCCCTTCTTCGGCGAGCCGATCGAGTTCAGGCTCGATCAGCTCGTCCGAAGCGCCGCGCTGACGCAACTTGCGCGTCAGCTCGACTCGACCGTGCTCACGTCGTGCGAGCAGGTCCATGGCTGTCCGCCGGATGGCGACGGGGGTGTCGAGTACGGCAGACATATTGGGCTATCTACTGCGCAATCAATAACCGGCGTCAGCGTCGGCCATGTCATCGGCATCAGCTTCAGCAGCAGCAGCTTTGCCGGCTTCAGCAGCAGCACCCGCTTTCAGCAACTTCTCACGAATCTGCTTCTCGATCTCGGCACCAATAGCCGGGTTCTCAGCCAGGTACTTGGCAGCGTTGGCTTTGCCTTGACCGATCTTGTTGCCCTGGTAGGCGTACCAGGCACCGGACTTCTCGACCAAGCCCTGAGATACCCCCAGATCAATGATCTCGCCGTTACGGTAGATACCTTTCCCGTAAAGAATCTGGAACTCAGCCTGACGGAACGGAGGCGAGACCTTGTTCTTGACGATCTTGACGCGGGTTTCGCTGCCGACCACCTCGTCGCCTTCCTTGACCGCGCCGGTACGGCGGATGTCCAGACGGACCGAAGCGTAGAACTTCAGGGCGTTACCACCGGTAGTGGTTTCCGGGCTGCCGAACATCACACCGATCTTCATACGGATCTGGTTGATGAAGATGACCAGGCAGTTCGCGTTCTTGATGTTACCGGTGATCTTACGCAGTGCCTGGGACATCAGGCGGGCCTGCAGGCCCACATGCATGTCACCCATCTCGCCTTCGATCTCGGCCTTCGGTACCAGCGCGGCAACGGAGTCGACAATGATCACGTCGACCGCGTTGGAACGCACCAGCATGTCGGTGATTTCAAGGGCCTGCTCACCGGTGTCCGGCTGCGAAACCAGCAGGTCATCGACGTTGACGCCCAGCTTGCCGGCGTACTCAGGGTCAAGGGCATGTTCGGCGTCGACGAAGGCGCAGGTAGCACCGTTCTTTTGCGCTTCAGCGATGACAGACAGGGTCAGCGTGGTCTTACCCGACGATTCCGGGCCGTAGATCTCGACGATACGGCCTTTTGGCAGACCGCCGATGCCCAGGGCGATATCCAGGCCCAGCGAGCCGGTGGAGATGGCCGGAATGCCTTGACGCTCATGGTCACCCATGCGCATGACCGCGCCTTTACCGAATTGGCGTTCGATCTGACCCAGGGCCGCAGCCAAGGCGCGCTTCTTGTTGTCGTCCATTGAAATCCTCACGTGTTCGACTTGGCCCTGACGGCCGGAATACCTGTATAAGTAGCCAGTATTATTCCACAGGCAGACGCCCGCGCAAACCCCTGTCGTCGATTTACTCGGCACCAAGCTGTAACAAGCCGTCTAACGCGGCGATCACCGTCTGTCGGCGCACCGCCTCGCGGTCACCGTCGAACTGCCGACGTTCGCTGAACACCCGGTCGCCATCACCCCAGGCCAGCCACACAGTGCCCACCGGTTTGGCTGGCGAGCCGCCGTCCGGCCCGGCCACACCACTCACCGCCACGGCGAAGCGTGCGCCACTGGCGGCCTGAGCCCCACGAACCATGGCTTCGACCACCTCCTGGCTGACTGCCCCCACCTGACCGAACAACGCTTCAGGCACCCCCAGCTGGCGGGTTTTCTGGGCATTGGAATAGGTGACGTAACCGGCCTCGAACCAGGCCGAGCTGCCAGGTATGCGGGTGATGGCTTCGGCAATGCCACCACCGGTGCAGGATTCGGCGGTAGTCACCTGCGCATTGAATCGGCGCAGGTGTTCACCCAGGCGGGTGGCGAGCGTGGTGATCGGGTCCATGTAGGGTGCTCCTGGTAGGCTGCCCTCTACCCTATCATTCTGGGGAGGGTGGGCGGCACCCGATCTCACAGACGATAAACCACTCATGGCATGCATCAGAGCATCAGCACAATTTTAAAGTACCCGCCGCCCTCACTGATATTCAGCCAAATCCCGCAGCGGCAGGCCACAGCGCCCACAGGCTCTACGTGAGATAACGATTTCTCCGACAAAAATGCGCTCGACCTCTATGGCCCGGTGCCGGAACAGCCTACACACGATACGCCTGAACAAAATAACTACCTCAGAAGTTCAGCCGAAGCATGGTGCGCCAGATGTTTTTCAGAGGTGAGCGGCGGTGCTTCGCCCAGTTACGTTCCCACCATTCATCTTCATTGCGCACTACCTGCTCCAGGTCACTGCCTGCAACGGCGGCGGCATGCTGGCGGAACATCATGGGAAATACGCAATGCTGGCGGATCTTGTGTTTGACCACCACATCCACAGGCGTGCCATCATAGGGTGTCTCTGCCAGAATCCTGCAGCCCTCGCGGGACAGCACGTAAGCGTGCAGCGCAACAACCCGGCCCCTGGCGATGAACGGGAACCAAGTCAGCCAGGTTCGCCCCATGGAATAGCCCAGATGCAGGGCCTCGAATCGTCGGGTCTGCATGAACCGGTTTACCCAGCGCACCTGCCAAGCTTTGAATTCATAGGCCTTGGCATCGTCTTCGAAAATCAGAACTCTGTCGTGACCATTGTCGAGCGCATGGCGGGCCAGTTGCTGATGCGATTCGTAGCACCCTCGCCTGGGGTCGTTGTTTTTCTCGACGACATGAAAGACCACTTGATTGTCGAGTTGCCGCCCGATGGTTTCGCGGAACAGCGCACGCCGGTCACCCCGCATATCGAGGGAGATACAAAATACCGCATCGACATCAAAACGAATTCCGCTCACTGCTCTAATCAACCTTGCAATAGATGTTTACCGGGCCAGGTACCACCGCAGGTGAATGAGGCAGGCCATCCCTGATGATCAAGTTGCGCAATTCTCCACAGGGGGCACATGGTGTCAATATGCCTTCACCACGGTTGCCCGGTACTGCCTGACCGGCACCCGTGGTAACCTATGCGACTTTAAAATCCGGTGGGTCTCGGCGTCGCCAAACGCAACACAGAACGCCCCAAATTTGCCCCACAATGTTGAGACCTACTTTCTAAGCCATTGATGAATAAAGCAATCTCAGATCTTTCCGCACACACCCCGATGATGCAGCAGTACTGGAAGCTGAAGAACCAGCACCCGGACCAGCTGATGTTCTACCGCATGGGCGACTTCTACGAGATCTTCTACGAAGATGCGAAAAAGGCCGCGAAACTGCTGGATATCACCCTGACCGCCCGCGGTCAGTCGGCCGGCCAGTCCATCCCCATGTGCGGGATTCCGTTCCATTCGCTGGAAGGCTACCTGGCCAAGCTGGTCAAGCTCGGCGAGTCGGTGGTGATCTGTGAGCAGATCGGCGACCCCGCCACCAGCAAGGGCCCGGTGGAGCGCCAGGTGGTGCGCATCATCACCCCGGGTACGGTCAGTGACGAGGCACTGCTCGACGAGCGCCGCGACAACCTGATTGCAGCATTGCTCGGTGACGAGCGCCTGTTCGGCCTGGCGGTACTGGACATCACCAGCGGCAATTTCAGCGTGCAGGAGATCAAGGGCTGGGAAAACCTGCTGGCCGAACTCGAGCGCCTGAACCCGGTCGAGCTGTTGATCCCCGACGACTGGCCACGGGACCTGCCTGCGGAGAAACGCCCAGGCGCCCGCCGCCGCGCACCCTGGGACTTCGACCGCGACTCGGCACGCAAGGCCCTGTGCCAGCAGTTCGCGACCAAGGACCTCAAGGGCTTCGGCTGCGACAAACTGACCCTGGCCATCG
This sequence comes from Pseudomonas sp. CGJS7, assembly GCF_036961695.1. Lineage (NCBI taxonomy): Bacteria > Pseudomonadati > Pseudomonadota > Gammaproteobacteria > Pseudomonadales > Pseudomonadaceae > Pseudomonas > Pseudomonas sp. CGJS7. The sequence continues at coordinate 13,621 of NZ_JBAMDI010000098.1, forward strand.
GCGCCGCCGGCTGCCTGCTGACCTACGCCAAGGAAACCCAGCGCACCGCCCTGCCGCACCTGCGCAGCCTGCGCCACGAGCGTCTGGACGATACGGTCATCCTCGATGGGGCCAGCCGGCGCAACCTGGAGCTGGACATCAACCTGGCCGGCGGGCGCGACAACACCCTGCAATCGGTGATCGACCGCTGCCAGACCGCCATGGCCAGCCGCCTGCTGAGCCGCTGGCTGAACCGCCCGCTGCGCGACCTCAAGGTGCTGCAAGCACGCCAGGACTCGATCCGCTGCCTGCTCGACAGCTACCGCTTCGAGAAGCTGCAGCCGCAGTTGAAGGAAATTGGCGATATCGAGCGGATCCTCGCCCGGATTGGCCTGCGCAATGCCCGCCCGCGCGACCTGGCACGCCTGCGCGATGCGCTGGGTGCGTTGCCAGAGCTGCAGAACGCCATGACCGAGCTCGAAGCACCGCACCTGGCGCGTCTGGCGGTCATTACCGGTACCTATCCGGAGCTGGCCAGCCTGTTGGAGCGGGCGATCATCGATAACCCGCCGGCGGTGATCCGCGACGGCGGTGTACTGAAGGCCGGCTATGACAACGAACTGGACGAGCTGCTGGCAATCAGCGAGAACGCCGGCCAGTTCCTGATCGACCTGGAAGCCCGAGAAAAGGCTCGCACCGGCCTGGCCAACCTCAAGGTCGGCTACAACCGCGTGCACGGCTACTTCATCGAACTGCCGACCAAGCAGGCCGAACAGGCCCCGGGCGACTACATCCGCCGCCAGACCCTCAAAGGCGCCGAGCGCTTCATCACCCCGGAGCTGAAGGCGTTCGAGGACAAGGCATTGTCGGCCAAGAGCCGCGCCCTGGCCCGCGAGAAGATGCTCTACGACGCGCTGCTGGAAACCCTGATCAGCCATCTGGCGCCGCTGCAGGACAGCGCCGCCGCGCTGGCCGAGCTGGATGTGCTCAGCAACTTGGCCGAGCGCGCACTGAACCTCGACCTTAACTGCCCACGCTTCGTCGACGAGCCTTGCCTGCGCATCGAGCAGGGCCGCCACCCGGTGGTGGAGCAGGTGCTGACCACGCCGTTCGTGGCCAACGACCTGGGCCTGGACAACAGTACGCGCATGCTGATCATCACCGGCCCGAACATGGGCGGTAAGTCGACCTACATGCGCCAGACCGCCCTGATCGTGCTGCTGGCGCACATCGGCAGCTTCGTGCCGGCAGCCAGCTGCGAGCTGTCGCTGGTCGACCGCATCTTCACCCGCATCGGCTCCAGTGACGACCTGGCCGGCGGGCGCTCGACCTTCATGGTGGAGATGAGCGAAACCGCCAACATCCTGCACAACGCCACCGACCGCAGCCTGGTGCTGATGGACGAAGTGGGCCGCGGCACCAGCACCTTCGACGGCCTGTCGCTGGCCTGGGCTGCCGCTGAGCGCCTGGCCCAGCTGCGTGCCTACACCTTGTTCGCCACCCACTACTTCGAACTGACCGTGCTGCCGGAGAGCGAGCCGCTGGTGGCCAACGTGCACCTGAACGCCACCGAGCACAATGAACGCATCGTGTTCCTGCACCACGTGCTACCCGGCCCTGCCAGCCAAAGCTACGGCCTGGCCGTTGCGCAGCTGGCCGGCGTACCGACGGCAGTGATCCAGCGTGCCCGCGAGCACCTTGGCCGGCTGGAAACCACCAGCCTGCCCCATGAGCAGCCTGCGGCCCACAAGGCCAAGGACGCGCCGCAAGTGCCGCACCAGAGCGACTTGTTTGCCAGCCTGCCTCATCCTGCCATCGAGAAGCTGGGCAAGCTGCAACTGGACGACATGACCCCGCGTCAAGCTATCGAAATGCTATATCAACTAAAGAACCTGTTATAACGGCGCCCATTACAAGCTGGTAGAATCCGCCGCGGTTTGCTGGTGCTGCAGGTTATTAGCCTGGCCTGCAGCCACATACCCGTAAACCGCGCGGCCCTGAGAGGAAGGGCCGCCGCCGTCGCCTGAGGAGAGAATTAGAAATGACCTTCGTCGTCACCGACAACTGCATCAAATGCAAATACACCGACTGCGTGGAAGTCTGTCCGGTGGACTGCTTCTACGAAGGCCCGAACTTCCTGGTCATCCACCCGGACGAGTGCATCGACTGCGCCTTGTGCGAGCCGGAGTGCCCAGCGCAAGCCATCTTCTCGGAAGACGAAGTGCCTTCGGGCATGGAAAACTTCATCGAGCTGAACGCCGAGCTGGCGGAAATCTGGCCTAATATCACCGAGCGCAAGGACGCCCTGCCGGACGCTGAAGAATGGGATGGCAAGCCTGGCAAGATTGCCGACCTGGAGCGCTGATAGCGCCCAGACGCGAAAAAGGCCCTTCGGGGCCTTTTTTGTTTTCCTACAGGCAAAAAAAAGGGGCGGTTTGACCCGCCCACATTTTTTCCGTAGTCCCTGCTTGTCCCAAACATCATCCTGATGAAATCGCTTCTTGCGATGTCCCTGGCCTTCATCCTGAAAGCCTGTGCATGTCCCTGTGCACAGTTCGAATACTAGCGGATTCAGCCCGGCGAGCAAGCGATGGACCTTGCAAGGTATTTCCGCGGACACATTTACTCACCGGTGAATAAACCATGCTTTTCAATGGGTTGTAAAAAGGCAGCCTTTGGAAGCGACTTTGATTTACTGAAGGTTGCATGGAAAGCTTACACAACGAGTAAGCAAAGGCTTACACGCGATGTTACCGGGGTAGCGCGGTACACATTTGATAGATGTCTTGCCAGGTAGCGTATGGGCGCCATGCGCCTCGGGCAATCTGAAGGGCAACTCGCTTTTCGCCACAAACAAAAACGCCCCGAGATGATCGGGGCGTCTTTTGTTACAGCGCTAGCTACTGGAACAATGACTCGCTGGACAGACCATTCTTTTCAAGGATCTCGCGCAAGCGCTTGAGCCCTTCCACCTGGATTTGCCGCACGCGTTCACGGGTAAGGCCGATCTCCAGCCCAACATCCTCCAGGGTACTGCTTTCATGGCCGCGAAGGCCAAAGCGGCGTACAACCACTTCACGCTGCTTGTCGGTCAACTCACCCAGCCACTGATCGATGCTCTGCGACAGGTCGTCATCCTGCAGCAGTTCGCACGGGTCGGTCGGGCGGTCGTCGGTCAGGGTATCGAGCAGGGTCTTGTCCGAATCCGGGCCAAGCGACACGTCTACCGAAGACACCCGCTCGTTCAGGCCGAGCATACGCTTGACCTCGGCGACCGGCTTTTCCAGCAAGGTGGCGATTTCTTCCGGCGAGGGCTCGTGATCGAGTTTCTGCGTCAGCTCGCGCGCGGCGCGCAGGTAGACGTTCAGTTCCTTGACCACGTGGATCGGCAGGCGAATGGTGCGGGTCTGGTTCATGATCGCCCGTTCGATGGTCTGGCGAATCCACCAGGTCGCATAGGTCGAAAAACGGAAACCACGCTCCGGGTCGAACTTCTCGACCGCCCGGATCAGCCCCAGGTTGCCCTCCTCGATCAGGTCGAGCAACGACAGGCCACGGTTCACGTAACGACGGGCAATTTTGACAACCAGGCGCAGGTTGCTTTCGATCATGCGCTTGCGGCCGGCAGGGTCACCCTTTTGCGACAAGCGCGCAAAATGCACTTCTTCTTCCGGCGAAAGCAGCGGCGAGAAACCAATCTCGTTGAGATACAGCTGGGTGGCATCGAGCGCCCTGCTGTAATCGATGTACTTGTGTTGCTTGAGCGAAGAGCCCGATTTGGCCCTCGTCCGAACCGAAGATACAGCAGGTTCGTCTGACACCACATCCGTTTCCAAAACGATACCCGTCTCCATCAGGAGGACGTCATCGTCGATGTCAAACTCCGGCACTTCTTTACTGAGAGCCATTGTTATAATCCTTTGCTGAGTTCGAACTCAGACTCGAGCGGCACCTTTCTCCCTGGCAGCGCTTGAGCCTGTCCCCTCTACATCACAGGAACAGGCTGGGTACAACGGTCAACGACGTGGCAGGAACTGGAGTGGATCGACGGGTTTGCCCTGGCGGCGAATCTCGAAATGCAGCTTCACCCGATCTGTGCCCGTAGACCCCATTTCAGCAATCGACTGCCCTGCCTTGACCTGCTGCCCCTCCCGAACCAACAGCCTGCGGTTATGACCGTAGGCACTGACGTAGGTGTCGCTGTGCTTGATGATGATCAGCTCGCCGTAGCCCCTCAAACCACTCCCGGCATAAACCACCGCACCATCAGACGCAGCAAAAACAGGCTGTCCCAAATCACCGGCGATATCAATGCCTTTATTCAAACTACCGTTTGAAGCGAATTTTCCAATCAGTACACCGTTGGCAGGCCAGGTCCACCCACCTACCGCGCGCTCTGCGGCTGGTACGGTAGCAACCACAGGGGCAGGGGCGGAAGGCGCCGACGTGGCCGGTTTGCTGGTGCTGGCAGGCGCCGTGGCAGTGCTGCCCACAGGCCGCCGCGTGACCGTGGTGCGGCTTGACGAGGACGGGCTGGACACCACCGTGGTGCGGCTGCTGGAACCGCTGCTGAAACGAATCGCTTGGCCCGGGCGGATGGTATAAGGCGCCTGAATGCCATTGCGTGCAGCCAGCTCCTTGTAGTCCCAGCCATAACGGAAGGCGATGGAGAACAGGGTGTCGCCTGGCTTGACGATGTATTGCCCAGAAGTCACCGCCGGGCGCTTGGGCACGGTGTTGTTGCGGTCGACCACCCGCGCGCTGTTGCTGCTGGTGCTTGAGCAACCCACCAGAAGCGAGCCCATGGCCAATGCAATCACCAGAAGCTTGAAACCCGACCCGTCCTTGCGCTGCCGAATGACTGTGTGACCCACCCGCGCTCCCCTCATGGTGCCGAAAATCGATATGAAGACAAGAAAATGCAATATTGTTGCAATTATAACCAAGCCAGCCGGTAATGGCAGACGGGTACAAAAGACGGGCATAAAACCCCGGTGCACGCTGTGCGTCAGCGCTTCGCACCGCCTGATAGACAGGGCGAAGCGACAAGAATTCGCCACCGGCACAAAAATACACCGCGCCTCATGCCCGCACAGCTCGGATCAACAGGCCTCAGGCCAGGGGACCATTGAGCAGCGGCACGAAACGCACAGCTCCCAGTACCCGACGGGAGAATCCATGCTCCTCGCGCACGATCAGCATCAGTTGCTGCGCTTCGCCGGCCGGCCCTACCGGGATGACCATGCGCCCACCGGGTGCCAGTTGGTCGAGCAGTGCCTGTGGCACTTCCGGCGCCACGGCGGTGACGATGATGCCGTTGTACGGCGCAAGCGCCGGCCAACCCTCACAACCGTCACCCCAGCGGAAGACCACGTTGCGCAGGTTAAGCTCCACCAGGCGCTCTTTGGCCCGGTCCTGCAGTACCTTGATGCGCTCTACCGAAAACACTCGCTCGACCAGCTGGGCCAGGATCGCCGTCTGGTAGCCCGAACCGGTGCCAATCTCCAGCACCTTGTCCAGCGGCCCGGCCTCGAGCAACAACTCGCTCATGTGAGCAACCATGAACGGCTGGGAGATGGTCTGGTTGTGGCCGATCGGCAGCGCGGTGTCTTCGTAAGCCCGATGCGCCAGCGCCTCGTCGACGAACAGGTGGCGCGGCGTACGACGGATCACGTCGAGCACCTTGGTGTTCGAAACCCCCTCTTCGCACAAGCGCTGGATCAGCCGCTCCCGGGTACGCTGAGAGGTCATGCCGATGCCACGCCGCAGCATATCGTCCTCACGCATCAAAGCAGGCCCTCCAGCCATCCATCGAGCTGCTCGAAGGCATCATTGAAGGTGCGGTCGAGCTGCAACGGGGTAATCGATACGTAGCCTTGCATCACCGCGTGGAAGTCGGTGCCCGGGCCGCCGTCCTCGGCATCACCGGCCACGGCAATCCAGTAGCCTTCCTTGCCACGCGGGTTGACCACCTTGGTGGGCGCCGCCGCCCGCGCCCGGTGACCGAGACGGGTGAGCTGGATGCCACGGATGTGCTCCAGCGGCAAGTTGGGAATATTGACGTTGAGTACGGTGCGTGGCGGCAACACCAGGCGCGACTGTGCCTCGACCAGACGACGGGCGATATAGGCCGCAGTCGGCAGGTTGTCCGGCTGGCGCGACAACAGCGAGAACGCCAGCGAGGTACCGCCGAGGAAGCGGCCTTCCAGCGCCGCAGCGACCGTTCCCGAATACAGCACGTCATCGCCCAGGTTGGCACCGAGGTTGATCCCCGACACGACCATGTCCGGCATCTGCGGCAACAGCCCATTGAGCCCCAGGTGCACGCAGTCGGTCGGCGTGCCGTTGAGGCTGATGAAGCCATTGGCCAAGGTCTGCGGATGCAGTGGCCGGTCCAGCGTCAGCGAACTGCTGGCGCCGCTCTTGTCTTGATCCGGGGCGATCACCGCGCACTCGGCATAATCCGCCAGCGCAGCGTGCAGCGCGGCGATGCCAGGTGCGGTAACACCGTCGTCATTCGAAATCAGAATACGCATGGGCTGTCCGTCTGCCCTGCCGACACCAGATCCACGACTTCACGCACCACCACGGTGGCGAAGCATCCGGCCGGCAGGACGAATTCCAGTTGCAGGATATCAGGCTCGGGATAATGCCACGTCAGGCCGCCAATAGGGAGCCGCAGAATTCGCCGTTCGTGATCCATGCCCGCCTGGGCCAGCCACTGGCAAAGTGCCGGCTGACGTGCGCCGATAGCGTTTTCCAGCTGCGCAGGCGCACCGCCAGCAGGTGAAGCGCCCTCCCCCCACATCGGGCCGGTTGGATGCAAGTCGAGAATCGCCAGGCGCGGGTCGGCACATTCCGCCTCACCCGCCGGGAAGAAACTGCGGCTGTCGGTGAACGCCAGCAGGTCGCCGACCTGGGCTCGGGCCCAGCTACCGTCAGCCACACGCGCAGCCAGCAACTGATTGAACAGGTAGCTGCGCCCGGCCGAAAGCAGCCGCGAACGCACGTTGCGCTGTTCAGGCAAAGCCTTGCGCGCGGCCCAATCGAGGGCCTCATGGACGTTGCCACCCCCGTGCCCGAAGCGCTGGGTGCCGAAATAGTTGGGCACACCTTGCTGCCTCAGCTGCTCCAGGCGGGCATCCACCGCCTGGTGATCGGCAGCCAGGGCGGTCAGGCGCAAGGTGAACCCGTTGGCCGAATGCGCGCCGCGCTGCAGTTTGCGCTGGTGACGCACCTGCTTGAGCACACGCAGGCTGGCATCCTCGGCACGCGACAGATCCGGGTCGGCCTTGCCCGGCAGGTGCAGGCTGAACCACTGGCGGGTCAGCGCCTGGCGGTCCTTCAGGCCGGCGTAGCTGATGCTGCGCACCGGCACGCCAGCGGCGCGGGCGAGGCGCCGGGCAGCTTCTTCAGTGTTCAGATCACGCTTCTCGACCCACAGCCACAGGTGCTCGCCTTGGCCCGATAGCGGTATATCCAGGACTTCGTCAACCTGAAAGTCTTCGGCGACCGCTTTGAGGATGGCGGTGCCCAGGGGTTCGCCCGATGCGCGCGGGCCCAGCAGTTCCAGTTCGGTCATGCTGGCAGCAGCAGGGCGACCGAATGCACGGCAATGCCCTCCTCGCGGCCGGTAAAGCCAAGCTTCTCTGTGGTAGTGGCCTTGACGTTGACCTGGTCGAGCTCGACCTGCAGGTCTTCGGCGATCAGCTGGCGCATGGTTTCGATGTGTGGGGCCATTTTCGGTGCCTGGGCGACGATGGTGGCGTCAACGTTGCCGACCTTCCAGCCCTTGGCCTTGACGATGCCGACCACATGGCGCAGCAGCACGCGGCTGTCAGCCCCCTTGAACTGCGGATCAGTGTCAGGAAAGTGCTTGCCGATGTCGCCCAGCGCAGCAGCGCCAAGCAAGGCATCGCTCAGGGCGTGCAGCAGCACGTCACCATCGGAGTGGGCCAGCAGGCCGTATTTGTGGGGGATACGCACCCCGCCCAGGGTAATGAAATCACCGTCGCAGAAACGGTGCACATCGTAGCCGTGGCCAATACGCATAAGAAAACGCCCTGAATGAGTCAGGGCGTGATTCTACCTGCTTTGCAGGGGATTTGTGGGATTGGGGCTGCTGTGCAGCCCTTCGCGGGCACGCCCGCTCCCACAGGAGGCGTTAAACCCGCCCCAATGCCACCGCATGATGGCGCAGGTGTTCCTCGATGAAGCTGGCAATGAAGTAGTAGCTATGGTCATAGCCCGGCTGCATACGCAGGGTCATTTCATGGCCACCTTTGCGTGCCGCCTGCTCCAGCGCTTCAGGCTTGAGTTGCTTCTCGAGGAAGTCGTCACGGTCGCCCTGGTCCACCAGCAACGGCGGGCATTGGCCAGCAGGGGTTTCGGCCAGCAGCACGCTGGCATCCCACTCACGCCAGCGTCCACGGTCTTCACCCAGGTAGCGGCTGAAGGCCTTCTCGCCCCACGGACAATCCATCGGATTGCTGATCGGCGAGAATGCCGACACCGAGCGGTAGCGCCCCGGATTGCGCAAGGCGCACACCAGCGCGCCATGCCCACCCATGGAGTGGCCGCTGATGCTGCGCTCGCCCGACGCCGGGAAGTGCGCTTCGATCAGGGCTGGCAACTCCTCCACCACGTAGTCGTGCATGCGGTAGTGCTGGGCCCAGGGTTGCTGAGTGGCGTTGAGGTAGAAGCCAGCACCCAGGCCAAAGTCCCAGGCGCCGTCCGGATCGCCCGGCACCTGCTCGCCACGCGGGCTGGTATCGGGGGCGACGATGATCAGCCCCAGCTCGGCGGCCAGACGCTGGGCGCCGGCCTTCTGCATGAAGTTCTCGTCGGTGCAGGTGAGGCCGCTGAGCCAGTACAGCACCGGCAGCTTTTCGCCCTGCTCGGCCTGCGGTGGCAGGTACACAGCGAACACCATATCGCAACCCAGCACCTTGGAATGATGCCGGTAACGCTTGTGCCAGCCGCCGAAGCTCTTCTGGCAGGAGATGTTATCCAGGCTCATGACAGACCTCAGAAGTGGATCACGCTACGGATGCTCTTGCCTTCATGCATCAGGTCGAAGGCCTTGTTGATGTCTTCCAGACCCATCGTGTGGGTGATGAAGGTGTCCAGCGGGATCTCGCCTTTCTCGGACATTTCGACGTAGCTCGGCAGCTCGCTGCGGCCACGAACGCCGCCGAACGCCGAACCACGCCAAACCCGACCGGTAACCAGCTGGAACGGACGCGTGGAAATTTCCTGGCCGGCACCGGCCACACCGATGATGACCGACTCACCCCAGCCCTTGTGGCAGCATTCCAGGGCGGCGCGCATCAGTTGAACGTTGCCGATGCACTCGAAGGAGAAGTCCACGCCACCATCGGTGAGGTCGACGATCACTTCCTGGATCGGGCGATCGTAGTCTTTCGGATTGACGCAATCGGTGGCACCCAGCTGGCGGGCGATTTCGAACTTGGCCGGGTTGATGTCGATGGCGATGATACGCGAGGCCTTGGCCTTGACCGCACCGATCACGGCCGACAGGCCGATGCCACCGAGGCCGAAGATGGCCACGGTATCACCGGGCTTGACCTTGGCAGTGTTGAGCACCGCGCCGATACCGGTGGTGACGCCGCAACCCAGCAGGCAGACCTTTTCCAGGGGTGCTTCTTTCTGGATCTTGGCCACGGAAATTTCCGGCAGCACGGTGTATTCGGAGAACGTCGAGGTGCCCATGTAGTGGAACAGCTGCTGGCCCTTGTACGAGAAGCGCGTGGTGCCGTCCGGCATCAGGCCCTTGCCCTGGGTGGCGCGGATGGCCTGGCACAGGTTGGTCTTGCCCGAGAGGCAGAACTTGCACTTGCCGCATTCCGGGGTGTACAGCGGGATGACGTGGTCACCCACGGCGAGCGAGGTCACCCCCTCGCCTACCGCTTCGACGATGGCACCGCCTTCGTGGCCGAGGATCGACGGGAAGATACCTTCCGGGTCAGCACCGGAGAGGGTATAGGCATCGGTGTGGCAGACACCGCTGGCGACCACGCGCAGCAGCACTTCACCGGCCTTTGGCATGGCCACGTCGACTTCGACGATTTCCAGGGGTTTCTTGGCTTCGAAGGCTACGGCAGCACGGGACTTGATCATCAAAGGTCTCCAGACAGTGGATCGATTCAGTCATGCAGTGTAATTCAGCGCCTTTTGATGAATAATCAGGCCAAAGACAAAACATTATTGCCACACAGGGATAATCGATGAGCAGCCGATGGGAAGGCATCGACGAATTTGTCGCCGTGGCCGAATCGGGCCAGTTCACTGCCGCCGCCGAACGCCTGGGGGTTTCCTCATCGCACATCAGCCGGCAGATCGCCCGGCTGGAGGACCGCCTGCAAACGCGTCTGCTGTATCGCAGCACCCGCCGTGTAGCCCTGAGCGAAGCCGGGCAGACCTTCCTGCAGCATTGCCAACGCTTGCAGGATGGCCGTGAGGAAGCGCTGCGCGCCATGGGCGACCTGGCCAGCGAACCCAAGGGCTTGTTGCGCATGACGTGCGCAGTGGCCTACGGCGAGCGCTTCATCGTGCCGCTGGTGACGCGATTCATGGCGCTGTACCCGCAGTTGCGCGTGGATGTGGAGCTGAGCAACCACACCCTCGACCTGCTGCATGAAGGCATGGACCTGGCCATCCGCCTGGGCCGCCTGGCCGACTCTCGCTTGGTGGCTACCCGCCTGGCGCCAAGGCGCATGTACCTGTGTGCCTCGCCGGCCTATCTTGAGCGCTATGGCCGGCCACACAGCCTGTCGGAGCTGGCGCGGCACAATTGCCTGGTGGGGAGTTCGGACTTGTGGGCGCTACAGCAGGATGGCCGTGAGATCAGCCAGCGGGTACAGGGTAACTGGCGCTGCAACAGTGGCCAGGCAGTGCTGGATGCGGCGCTGCAAGGGATCGGGTTGTGCCAGTTGCCGGATTACTACGTGCTGGAACACCTGAACAGTGGTGCGCTGGTGTCGCTGCTGGAGTCGCACCAACCGCCGAATACGGCGGTGTGGGCGCTGTATCCGCAGCAGAGGCACCTGTCGCCGAAGGTAAGGCGGCTGGTGGATTACCTGAAGGAGGGGTTGGCGGGGTTGCCGGAATATCGTTTCGGCTGACGGGATGTGCTGCATGTACTGGCCTCTTCGCGGGTGAACCCGCTCCTACGACGGCCTGCGTCCAACCACCGGTGTGTGTCTACCACCGTGTAGGAGCGGGTTTACCCGCGAATACGGTGGCGGCGGCAACGGTGGACGGCGGGTAGGGATTGGCCAGCAGGCCCGGCCCTTTCGCGGGTGAACCCGCTCCTACGACGGTCTGTGTCCAACCACCGAAGCCTGTGTAGGAGCGGGTTTACCCGCGAATACGGCGGCGGCGGCAACGGGGAACGGCGGGTGGGGATTGGCCAGCAGGCCCGGCCCTTTCGCGGGTAAACCCGCTCCTACGACGGTCTGTGTCCAACCACCGATGCAATCCAGTGTAGGAGCGGGTTTACCCGCGAAAAGGCCAGCCCAGGAGAGCGCTCAGCGTTTACCCGCCCAGCGCTGGCGCAACCATTCGAGATCTTCGGGCCGGGTCACCTTTATGTTGTCACTGCGCCCTTCCACCAGCCGCGGCGCCTGACCGGACCATTCGATGGCCGAAGCTTCATCGGTCACCACCACATCCGACACCAGGCACTCAGCCAGCGCCCGGTGCAACGCTCCAAGGCGGAACATCTGCGGTGTGTACGCCTGCCAGATCGTGCTGCGGTCCACGGTAGCACTCACCCGGCCATGGCTGTCGGCACGCTTGAGGGTGTCGCGCGCCGGCACCGCCAGCAGGCCACCCACCGGGTCGTCCGCCAGCTCCGACAACAGCTTGTCCAGGTCGCTGCGCGCCAGGTTCGGCCGCGCAGCATCGTGCACCAGCACCCAGTCGCTATCCCCCGCCCCCTGGGCATGCAGCACCAGCAAGGCGTTAAGCACCGAGTCAGCGCGTTCACGCCCGCCCGCCGCGCACTGGATGCGTGGGTCGCTGGCGCAGCGCAGGCCAGGCCAGTACGGGTCATCTTCGGCAATGCTGACCACCACGCCCTTAAGCGCCGGGTGGCCAAGAAAACAGTCGAGGCTGTGCTCGAGAAGGGTCTGCCCAGCCAGCTCCAGGTATTGCTTGGGGCGGTCGGCAGCCATGCGGGCACCTACACCCGCCGCAGGAATCACGGCCCAGAAGGCCGGTAAGGTATCGATCATTTCTGTGGCAACTGGAAGAGGGTTTCGCCCTCTTTGACCATCCCCAATTCATGGCGGGCCCGTTCTTCAACGGTCTCCATGCCTTTTTTCAGCTCTAGCACTTCAGCATCGAGCACACGATTACGTTCGAGCAAGCGCTCGTTTTCGGCATGCTGATCGGCAATCTGCTGCTTCAGTTCGGTCACTTGCGCCAGGCTGCCGTTACCCACCCACAGGCGGTACTGCAGGCCACCCAACAGCAAGAGCAGAACGAGGAACAACCAATAGGGACTGCGCATCACGTTATCCAGGTTAAAAAGGCTGCCGCGTACTTTTTACTTCGGGGCCTCGAATAGCACGAAGCCTGGCCGAGGCCAGGCTTCGTCGACAGAAACCCGTTAGTACGTAGGAAAGTTCAGTACGAACGTTCCTACAACTCCGGCTGCTGCCTTTTTACCATCTCTTGCTTAGCCGCGAAACTCGGCACGACCGCGGTAAACCGCTTTGGCGCCCAGTTGCTCTTCGATGCGCAGCAGCTGGTTGTACTTGGAAACGCGGTCGGAACGGCACAGCGAGCCCGTCTTGATCTGGCCAGCAGCAGTACCCACAGCCAGGTCGGCAATGGTCGAGTCTTCGGTTTCACCGGAACGGTGCGAGATCACTGCAGTGTAACCAGCAGCCTTGGCCATCTGGATGGCTTCCAGGGTTTCGGTCAGCGAGCCGATCTGGTTGAACTTGATCAGGATCGAGTTACCGATGCCCTTCTCGATGCCTTCCTTGAGGATCTTGGTGTTGGTCACGAACAGGTCGTCACCGACCAGCTGGACTTTTTCACCGATCTTGTCAGTGAGGATTTTCCAGCCAGCCCAGTCGGACTCGTCCAGGCCGTCTTCGATCGAAATGATCGGGAAACGCTCGGTCAGGCCTTTCAGGTAGTCGGCGAAGCCTTCGGCGTCGAACGACTTGCCTTCGCCGGACAGGTTGTACTTGCCGTCTTCGTAGAATTCGGAAGCCGCGCAGTCCAGGGCCAGGGTCACGTCGGTGCCCAGCTTGTAGCCGGCTTTTTCGACAGCTTCAGCGATGGCGCCCAGGGCGTCTTCGTTGGATGCCAGGTTAGGGGCGAAACCACCTTCATCACCTACGGCGGTGTTCAGGCCACGGGCCTTCAGGACGGCCTTGAGGTGGTGGAAGATTTCGGTACCCATGCGCAGGCCGTCAGAGAAGGTCTTGGCGCCAACCGGCTGAACCATGAACTCCTGGATGTCGACGTTGTTGTCGGCGTGCTCGCCACCGTTGATGATGTTCATCATCGGAACCGGCATCGAGTACTGGCCCGGGGTGCCGTTCAGGTTGGCGATGTGCGCGTACAGCGGCAGGTCCAGGTCCTGGGCAGCAGCTTTGGCGGCAGCCAGGGAAACAGCCAGGATGGCGTTGGCGCCCAGCTTGGCCTTGTTCTCGGTACCGTCCAGTTCGATCATGGCGCGGTCCAGAGCCTTCTGGTCGGAAGGATCCTTGCCCAGCAGCAGGTCACGGATCGGACCGTTGATGTTGGCGACAGCCTTCAGCACGCCCTTGCCCAGGTAACGGCTCTTGTCGCCATCACGCAGCTCCAGCGCTTCGCGCGAGCCGGTAGAAGCACCGGACGGCGCGCAAGCGCTGCCGATGATGCCGTTGTCGAGCAGTACATCGGCTTCCACAGTGGGGTTGCCACGCGAATCGAGAACTTCACGACCTTTGATGTCGACGATTTTTGCCATTGTTGTAAGCACTCCAGAATTTGACGAAAACAACTTAGCTTAGGAAATTCTTGCCGTTCACCGGGCGAACTTGCTTTGGGCAGGCCTGATGAAGGGAGCCCCTGACCGACTGGTCAGGGGTGGATCGGGCGGTACTTTACCCGAGAAATGAGCTTTACGCGGTTTCTACCGTCGGAAAACTTTTCACCAGGTCGTCCAATTGCTTGAGCTGGACCAGGAACGGCTCCAGTTTATCCAGGCGCAGGGCGCATGGGCCATCGCACTTGGCGTTGTCCGGGTCGGGGTGGGCTTCGAGGAAAAGCCCGGCCAGGCCCTGACTCATGCCGGCCTTGGCCAGGTCAGTGACCTGGGCCCGACGACCGCCGGCGGAATCGGCGCGGCCACCCGGCATCTGCAGGGCGTGGGTCACGTCGAAGAACACCGGGTACTCGAACTGCTTCATGATGCCGAAGCCCAGCATGTCGACCACCAGGTTGTTGTAGCCGAAGCTCGAACCACGTTCGCAGAGTATCAACTGGTCGTTACCGGCCTCTTCGCACTTGGCCAGGATGTGTTTCATTTCCTGAGGTGCGAGGAACTGAGCCTTCTTGATGTTGATCACCACGCCGGTCTTGGCCATGGCCACCACCAGGTCAGTCTGCCGCGACAGGAAAGCCGGCAGCTGGATGATGTCGCATACCTTGGCGACGGGCTCGGCCTGGTAAGGCTCGTGCACGTCGGTGATCACCGGCACGTTGAAGGTGCGCTTGATCTCTTCGAAGATCTTCAGCCCCTCTTCCATGCCAGGGCCACGGTAGGACGTTACCGACGAACGGTTGGCCTTGTCGAAACTGGCCTTGAACACGTACGGGATACCGAGCTTCTCGGTAACCCGCACGTACTCTTCGCAGACCTTCATCGCCAGGTCTCGGGATTCCAGAACGTTCATGCCGCCGAACAGGACGAACGGCTTGTCGTTGGCGATCTCGATGTTACCGACGCGAATGATCTTCTGGGTCATCGATCAGGCCTTGTTCTTCTGAGCCAGGGCTGCCTTGACGAAACCACTGAACAGCGGGTGGCCGTCACGCGGGGTGGAGGTGAACTCCGGGTGGAACTGGCAAGCGACGAACCATGGGTGATCCTTGGACTCGACCACTTCCACCAGCGCGCCGTCTTCGGAGCGGCCGGAAACCACCAGACCAGCGTCCACCAGTTGTGGCAGCAGGTTGTTGTTAACTTCGTAGCGGTGACGATGACGCTCGGTGATCACGTCCTTGCCGTAGCAGTCGTGCACCTTGGAACCGGCAGCCAGCTGGCAGTCCTGTGCGCCCAGGCGCATGGTGCCGCCCAGGTCGGAAGCCTCGTCGCGGGTCTCGACGGCACCGGTGGCATCGGCCCACTCGGTGATCAGGCCGACCACTGGGTGGCCGCTGTTACGGTCGAACTCGGTGGAGTTGGCGTCTTTCCAGCCCATCACGTTACGGGCGAATTCGATGACGGCCACCTGCATGCCCAGGCAGATACCCAGGTACGGTACCTTGTTCTCACGGGCGTATTGCACCGCAGTGATCTTGCCTTCCACACCGCGCAGGCCGAAACCGCCCGGTACCAGGATGGCATCGGCGCCTTCGAGCAGGCTGGTGCCCTGGTTCTCGATGTCTTCCGAATCGATGTAACGCAGGTTGACCTTGGTCCGGTTGGTGATGCCGGCGTGGCTCATCGCTTCGATCAGCGATTTGTACGCATCCAGCAGCTCCATGTACTTGCCGACCATGGCGATGGTCACTTCGTGCTCCGGGTTGAGCTTGGCATCGACCACCTTGTCCCACTCGGACAGGTCGGCGCCATTGCACTGCAGGCCGAAGCGCTCGACGACGAAGTCGTCCAGGCCCTGAGCATGCAGCACGCCCGGGATCTTGTAGATGGTGTCGACGTCTTCCAGCGAAATCACCGCACGCTCTTCAACGTTGGTGAACAGCGCGATCTTGCGACGCGACGAAGCATCGACCGGGTGGTCGGAGCGGCAGATCAGCACGTCAGGCTGCAGGCCGATGGAGCGCAGCTCCTTGACCGAGTGCTGGGTCGGCTTGGTCTTGGTTTCGCCAGCGGTGGCGATGTACGGGACCAGGGTCAGGTGCATCAGCATGGCACGCTTGGAGCCCACTTCGACACGCAGCTGGCGAATCGCCTCGAGGAACGGCTGCGACTCGATATCACCCACGGTACCGCCGATCTCCACCAGGGCCACGTCGGCATCGCCGGCACCCTTGATGATGCGACGCTTGATTTCGTCGGTGATGTGCGGGATGACCTGGATGGTCGCGCCCAGATAATCACCACGACGCTCTTTGCGCAGCACATGCTCGTAGATACGGCCGGTGGTGAAGTTGTTGTTCTGGGTCATGGTGGTGCGGATGAACCGCTCGTAGTGCCCCAGGTCGAGGTCGGTCTCGGCGCCATCGTGGGTGACGAACACTTCACCGTGCTGGAACGGGCTCATGGTGCCCGGGTCGACGTTGATGTACGGATCCAGCTTGAGCATGGTGACCTTCAGGCCCCGCGCTTCCAGGATGGCCGCCAGGGAAGCCGAGGCAATGCCTTTCCCCAATGAAGAAACAACACCGCCCGTGACGAATATGTAGCGCGTCATGAAAAACCCTAGAAGTCTGCGTTAAGGCGGCCAGCGCCGCCGGAGAAAGCGAAGGAAGGCCGAAGCCCCCGATCACCTGCGTCAATCACAGTGCATCTCGAAAAACTGCCGCGTCTGTACAGCCAGGGTATACCCGGCATGGCGTTCGCTCGTCATTTCCAGAATCAGCTCGGCAAAAAACTGCTTGGTAATCGGCAACCCCTGTGTTTTCGCGGAACCCACAGAAGTTGTATCAAGAAGGGAGGGTAGTCTACCGGAATGTACCCTTCAGCTCAAACCTTGCGCGTTCGTCGGTAACTGCCAGTGCAGTTGGCAATCCGCCTGCACCAGCCCGGGCAGGTTGGCCACCGCCAGCAGGCGTTCGCCTTGATACAGCAACGGCAGGCGCGAGCGCAGGAAATGCGGCACCTGCTGTTCGTTGAGCAGGCGCTTGAGGTCCCGCCGGCCACGGCCGGGAACCTCCAGCATTTCCCCCCCCTGACGGTAGGCAATGCGCAACCCGCTCGGCACGGCTGCGCCAACAAGACGCACGCAACCATTGCCCGGCAAACGCAACGGCCCATCAGGGTCGGGCCAGGCCAGCGAGCCAGCCGGTTGCTGTAGCCAATCACCGCTCAGCCACCAGATACGCCCGTGGCTACGCACCAACCGTCCATCGGCAAGCCGCCAGACTGGCCGGGCATCGGCAGCGGCATCGCGCAGGTCTGCCCAGCCGGCCCAATGCCGGGTATCGGGCAAACGGGTGCGCTGGCTCAGCCAGTACTGCAAGGCATTGCGCTGACGGGCCGGCGATAACGCCAGCAGGGCGGCCAGGTCGAGGGAGTCCAGCCCCGGCCAGGCGATGGGCGCCCCCTTGCCCGCAAGCGCCAGATCCTCCTGGGCCAGTTCGTCCAGCAAACCCAGCGCCTCGCCCAGATGCTCTGCTGCACGGGCGAAGTTCTGGCTGGCCTGTGGCCAACGTTGCTGCAAGTGCGGCATCACTTCGCCGCGCAGGTAGTTGCGAGCGAATTGTGTGTCGACGTTTGACGGGTCTTCGATCCAGGTCAGCCCTTGGGCTTGCGCATAATCCTGCAAATGTTGCCGGGAACAGGCCAGTAACGGCCTGACCAGGCTGCCCTGCCCCAGCGCCCGCTGCCCCGGCATTGCCGCCAGGCCCCGCAGGCCGGCACCGCGCAACAGGCGGAACAGCAGGGTCTCGGCCTGGTCGTCGCGGTGCTGGCCGGTGAACAGGATATCGCCCGGGCCGAGCACTTGCCTGAAGGCGGCATAGCGGGCATCTCGGGCCGCCTGTTCCAGGCTGGCGCCTGGGGAGACCTGGACGTGGATGACCTGAAGTTCAACGTCGAAATTGTCGCAGATGGCCTGGCAGTGGGCGGGCCAGGCGTCGGCAGCAGCTTGCAGGCCGTGGTGGATATGGATGGCGCGCAGCGGGGGGGATGCGTGGTTGCGGGCGTATTCGGCCAGCAGGTACAGGAGGACGGTGGAATCGAGGCCGCCGGAGAAGGCGACGTACCAGGTGGGGGCGTTGAGCCAAGGAGTGAGGTTGATCATCTAGCCCTCGCTCGATTCCAGAAAGCATTCGCGGGCATGCCCGCTCCCACACGTACGGCGCAAGCCTCAAGGGCAGCGCAATACCTGTAGGAGCGGGTTTACCCGCGAACACCGGCGAAGCCGGTGCCATCAATCACAAGGACCGCAAAACGGCCCCCGGGGCAAATCAGAATCAGAGGCCGTAGCTCATCAGGCGCTCGTAGCGACGAGCCAGCAGCGCATCGTTGTCGAACTTGCCGAGCATGTCCAGCTGCTGCACCAGATCGGCACGGATGCTTTCGGACATCTTGGCCGGGTCACGGTGGGCGCCGCCCAGCGGCTCCTGGATGACCTTGTCGACAATGTTCAGGCTCTTCAGACGCTCGGCGGTGATGCCCATGGCCTCGGCCGCGTCTGCTGCTTTATCGGCAGTTTTCCACAGAATCGAAGCACAGCCTTCCGGCGAGATAACCGAGTAGGTGGAGTACTGCAGCATGTTCAGTTGGTCGCACACGCCAATGGCCAGTGCACCACCGGAACCACCCTCACCAATCACGGTAGCGATGATCGGGGTTTTCAGGCGTGCCATGACCCGCAGGTTCCAGGCGATGGCTTCACTCTGGTTGCGCTCTTCGGCGTCGATGCCCGGGTAGGCGCCCGGCGTGTCGATGAAGGTCAGGATCGGCATCTTGAAGCGCTCGGCCATTTCCATCAGGCGGCAGGCCTTGCGGTAGCCTTCCGGGCGCGGCATGCCGAAGTTGCGACGCACTTTCTCGCGCACTTCACGGCCCTTCTGGTGGCCAATGACCATGACCGGCTTGCCGTCCAGACGCGCAGTACCACCCACGATGGCGGCGTCGTCAGAGAAGTGACGGTCCCCGTGCAGCTCTTCGAACTCGGTGAAGATGTGCTCCAGGTAGTCCAGGGTGTAAGGACGACGCGGGTGACGGGCCAGGCGGGCGATCTGCCAGCTGGTCAGGTTGCCGAAGATGCTTTCGGTCAGGGTGTTGCTCTTGTCTTGCAGACGGGCAATTTCATCGCTGATGTTCAGCGAGTTGTCGTTGCCCACCAGGCGCAGGCCTTCGATCTTGGCTTGCAGGTCGGCAATCGGCTGTTCGAAGTCGAGGAAATTCGGGTTCATAGTCATCCGTCTTGGGTCTACGGCCAGGCGGCCGGCCGGTTGATCCGTTTGGCGCCATACCTTAAGGGATCAGGCGCATTCAGGTCGAGATTAAATTTTTGTCGGTTCAACGATATTGCAGGAAGACGTTCTCACGCCCGAACTGGTCACGCAGCGCCTGAATCAGCCCATCGGCCGGGTCGATCGCCCACTGCTCGCCAAACTGCAGCATGGCCTTGGCGTCGCTGCCGGTGTACTCCAGCGTGATCGGGCAAGCACCGCGATGGCGGGTGATCAGCTCGCCCAGCCACTTCAGCCGGTCGCCCTTCAGTGCGTCGTGCGCCACCTTCAGGCGCAGGCTCTCGGCCAGCTTGGTGCGTGCGTCTTCCATGGTCATCACCTGCTTCACCCGCAGACGCAAGCCCCCGGAGAAGTCGTCATTGCTGACCTCGCCTTCCACCACCACCATGGCATCGGTCTGCAGCAAGGACTGTGCCGCCATGAAGGCATCGGCAAACAGCGATGCCTCGATCCGTCCGGAACGGTCATCCAGGGTGACGAAGCCCATCTTGTCGCCCTTCTTGTTCTTCATCACCCGCAAGGCAATGATCATGCCCGCGATGGTCTGGGTTTCGCGCGACGGCTTGAGGTCGACGATGCGCTGGCGGGCGAAGCGGCGGATCTCGGTCTCGTACTCGTCGATCGGGTGGCCGGTGAGGTACAGGCCAAGGGTGTCTTTCTCCCCCTTCAGACGCTCCTTGAGGGTGAGCTCGCGCACCTTGCGATGGTTGGCATAGACGTCGACATCTGCCGCGTCGAACATGCTGCCGAACAGGTCGACATGACCACTGTCAGCGGTATGCGCAGCCTGCTCGGCTGCCTTGATGGCCTCGCCCAGCGCCGACAGCAAGGTTGCCCGGTTGATGTCGATGTTGGCGTGGTAGGCCTTGATCTCGTCATGGAAGTGCGGGCCAAGGCGGTCCAGCGCGCCACTGCGCACCAGCGCATCAAGGGTACGCTTGTTGACCCGCTTGAGGTCGATGCGTTCACAGAAATCGAACAGGTCCTTGAACGGACCGCCTTGGGCACGCGCCTCGACAATCGCCTCCACCGGGCCTTCGCCGACACCCTTGATGGCGCCAAGGCCGTAGACGATACGGCCGTCGTTGTTGACGGTGAACTTGAAGTCCGAAAAGTTCACGTCCGGCGCGTCTAGGCGCAGCTTCATGCTGCGCACCTCCTCCACCAGCACCACTACCTTATCGGTGTTGTGCATATCCGCCGACAGGACCGCAGCCATGAACGGCGCCGGGTAGTGGGTTTTCAGCCAGGCGGTCTGGTACGACACCAGGCCATAGGCGGCGGAGTGGGATTTGTTGAAGCCGTAGCCCGCGAACTTCTCTACCAGGTCGAAGATGTTACCGGCGAGGTCCGCATCGATATTGTTGGCTACGCAACCTTCGATGAAACCACCGCGCTGCTTGGCCATTTCCTCGGGCTTTTTCTTACCCATGGCCCGGCGCAGCATGTCGGCGCCACCCAGGGTGTAACCCGCCATGACCTGGGCGATCTGCATCACCTGTTCCTGGTACAGGATGATGCCGTAGGTCGGCGCCAGTACCGGCTTGAGGCCTTCGTACTGGTAGTCGGAGTGCGGGTAGGCCAGCTCGGCGCGGCCGTGCTTGCGGTTGATGAAGTCGTCCACCATGCCCGATTGCAGCGGGCCCGGGCGGAACAGCGCAACCAGTGCGATCAGGTCTTCCAGGCAGTCGGGCTTGAGCTTCTTGATCAGCTCCTTCATGCCACGCGATTCAAGCTGGAACACCGCCGTGGTTTCGGCCTTCTGCAGCAGCTCGTAAGTCTTGCGGTCGTCCAGCGGGATGAAGTCGATGTTGAGGTCGGGCAGGTTCTTCTTGGCCTGCTCGCGGTTGATGATCTCCATCGCCCACTTGATGATGGTCAAGGTACGCAGGCCGAGGAAGTCGAACTTCACCAGGCCGGCGGCCTCGACGTCATCCTTGTCGAACTGGGTTACCAGGCCACCACCCTCTTCATCACAGGCGATCGGCGAAAAGTCGGTGAGCTTGGTCGGTGCGATAACCACACCACCGGCGTGCTTGCCGGTACCCCGGGTCACACCCTCCAGCTTCAGGGCCATGTCCCAGATTTCACGGGCGTCTTCGTCGCCCTTGAGGAAGTCACGCAGGATTTCTTCCTGTTCGTAGGCCTTCTCCAGGGTCATGCCCACTTCGAAGGGGATCATCTTCGACAGGCGGTCGGCCAGGCCATAGGATTTGCCTTGCACCCGCGCCACGTCACGCACCACCGCCTTGGCGGCCATGGTACCGAAGGTGATGATCTGGCTCACCGCATTACGGCCGTACGCCTCGGCCACGTAGTCGATCACCCGGTCACGGCCGTCCATGCAGAAGTCGACGTCGAAGTCGGGCATGGAAACACGTTCAGGGTTGAGGAAGCGCTCGAACAGCAGGTCGTAGGCCAGCGGGTCGAGATCGGTGATCTTCAGTACATAGGCCACCAGCGAGCCAGCGCCCGAACCGCGGCCCGGGCCAACCGGTACGTCGTTGTTCTTGGCCCACTTGATGAAGTCCATAACAATCAGGAAGTAACCGGGGAAGCCCATCTGGATGATGATGTCCAGTTCGAACTTCAGGCGGTCCAGGTAAACCTGACGCTTTTCTTCGTAATTGGGCGTGGTTTCTTTCGGCCACAGCACGGCCAGGCGCTCTTCCAGGCCTTCGTGGGCCACATGCCGCAGGTAGTCGTCGATGCCCATGCCGTTGGGCGTGGGGAAGTCAGGCAGGAAGTACTTGCCCAGCTGCACCTGGATGTTGCAGCGCTTGGCAATTTCAACGGTGTTGGCGATGGCGTCGGGCAGGTCACTGAAGAGCTCGGCCATTTCCTCGGCCGACTTCAGGTACTGCTGGTCGCTGTAGCAACGCGGACGTCGCGGGTCGTCGAGGGTCCAGCCCTCGCCGATACAGACGCGGGTCTCGTGGGCGTCGAAGTCCGCCTGCTTGATGAAACGTACGTCGTTGGTAGCCACCAGCGGGGCGCCAAGCTTGTCGGCCAATGCCACCGCCGCGTGCACGTATTCTTCGTCGCGTGCGCGATTGGTGCGCTGCACTTCAACGTAGAAGCGCTCGGGGAACATGCCCATCCAGTCTTGAAGAAGCGCTTCGGCTTCGTCTTGCCGACCCGCCAGCAGCGCCATGCCAATGTCGCCTTCCTTGCCCGCGGACAGGGCAATCAGGCCCTCGCTGGCCGGGGCGATCCATTCACGCTGGAGGATGACCAGGCCATTGCGCTGCCCATCGGTCCAGCCGCGCGAGATCAGTTCGGTGAGGTTGCGATAGCCCTTGGGGTCCATGGCCAGGAAGCAGATGCGCGACAGCGGGGCTTCCGGGTCGGCACCGGCCAGCCACAGGTCGGCACCGCAGATCGGCTTGATGCCGGCGCCCATGGCAGTCTTGTAGAACTTCACCAGCGAGCACATGTTGCTCTGATCGGTGATCGCGACCGCCGGCATGTTCATCCCGGTCAGCGCCTTGGCCAGCGGTTTGATCCGCACCAGGCCGTCGACCAGCGAGAATTCGGAGTGGACGCGCAGGTGAACGAAGGGAACCGACATGGAAGATCCTGTAGCAGAGCTTAACGACAAGGGCGGGATTGTAGCCTAACTAGGGGCTTTTTTTGGGCCTGCTTTGCAGCCCTTCGTGGGCACGCCCGCTCCCACAGGTACGGCCCCGCCGCTCAGACCGATGAATCCTGTGAGAGCGGGCGTGCCCGCCAAGGGCCGCGAAGCGGCCCCAATAGGTCAGATCAGGGAATCGGTGACGCCTTCGCGCGCTTCCCAAGCCGCCCGCACCGGGGCGAAGGAACGCCGATGAATGGGCGTAGGCCCAAGGCGCGCCAACGCCTCGAGATGCACCGGGGTCGGGTAGCCCTTGTGCCCGCCAATGCCATAACCCGGGTAGATCAGTTCGAACGCACTCATCTCCCGATCACGGGTCACCTTGGCCAGGATCGATGCCGCCGCAATGGCCGGCACCTGGCTATCCCCCTTGACCACCGGTGCTGCCGGCACCGCCAGCTTCGGGCAGCGATTGCCATCGATCAGGGCCAGCTTCGGCGTAATGTGCAAGCCCTCCACTGCCCGCTGCATGGCCAGCATGGTGGCTTGCAGGATGTTCAGGCTGTCGATTTCCTCGACTTCGGCGCGGGCGATGCAGAAGCTCAAGGCCTTTTCGCAGATCTCGTCGAACAGCGCCTCACGCCTGGCTTCGGTGAGTTTCTTCGAATCGTTCAGACCGAGAATCGGCCGCGCGGGATCAAGAATCACTGCCGCCGTTACCACCGCGCCGCACAGCGGGCCACGGCCCACTTCGTCAACGCCGGCGACCAGGTCTTCTACCAGGTTGAAGTCCAGTCCAATTTGCATGTCAGCGGTCCTTGAGCAGGGCCAGTACCGCCTCGGCCGCCTGATTGGAGGCGTCACGGCGCAGGGTGCGGTGAATTTCGTCGAAACGTTCGGTCTGCTGGCTTCCATCGCGCACCAGCGGCGCCAGGGTGTTGGCCAGCGCTTCGCTGGTAGCGTCGTCCTGCAGCAACTCGGGCACCAGCTCTCGCTGGGCCAGCAGGTTCGGCAATGACACGTAAGGGCTTTTCACCAGACGCTTGAGAATCCAGAAGGTCAAGGGCGCCAGGCGGTACGCCACCACCATCGGCCGCTTGTACAGCAACGCCTCGAGGGTGGCGGTGCCCGAGGCGATCAGCACCGCGTCACAGGCCGCCAGGGCCTGGTGTGACTGGCCATCGAGCAGGGTCAGCGGCAGTTGGCGCCCTTCAAGCATCTGTTCGATCTGGGCGCGCCGCGTGGCGTTGGCGCAGGGCAACACGAAGCGCACACCCGGCACTTGTTGGCTGAGGCGCTCGGCGGCGTCGAGGAACAGCGCGCCCAGGCGCCCTACTTCGCCACCCCGGCTGCCCGGCATCAACGCCACCACCGGCCCCTCGCCCAGGCCCAGCGCGGCACGCGCTGCCGGGCGGTCGGCTTCAAGCGGTATGGTGTCTGCCAGCGGGTGGCCGACAAAACGCACTGGCACACCCTGCTCTTCGTAGAACCGCGCCTCGAACGGCAGCAGCGTCAGCATCAGGTCGCAGCCTTCGCGGATCTTCAGCACGCGCTTCTGCCGCCAGGCCCACACTGACGGGCTGACATAGTGCACGGTCTTGATCCCGGCCTGGCGCAGCTTCAGCTCGATGTTGAGGGTGAAGTCAGGGGCGTCGATGCCGATGAATACGTCGGGCTTTTCTTCGATCAGGGTCTGGATCAGCAGCTTGCGGCGCTTGAGCAGCTCGCGCAGACGCCCCAGTACCTCGACCAGTCCCATGACGGCCAAGCGCTCCATGGGGAAATAGGATTGCAGGCCCTCGGCCTCCATCAAGGGGCCGCCAACCCCGATGAAACGCACGTCGGGGTGGCGCACCTTGAGGGCACGCATCAAGCCTGAACCAAGAATATCGCCACTGGCCTCACCGGCGACCAGCGCTACGCAAAGCTGGGCCATATCAGCGCGTGATGCCGCGAGCGGAGCTCAGGATCGACTGACGGAACAGCTCGACCTCAGGGTGTTGCGTGGCCGGTTCGGCCAGCTCCTTGATCGCGTCTTCGACGGTCAGGCCCTGACGGTAGACAATCTTGTAGCAACGACGCAGCACATGGATCACCTCGTCGCTGAAACCGCGGCGGCGCATGCCCTCGAAGTTCATGCTGCGGGCTTCGGCGGGGCTGCCGAACACGGTAACGAAGGCCGGAACGTCCTTGCCAATGGCCGTGCCCATGCCGGAAAACGCGTGGGCGCCAATATGGCAGTACTGGTGAACCAGGGTGTAACCGGACAAGATCGCCCAGTCACCCACATGTACATGACCTGCCAACGCCGTGTTGTTGACCAGGATGCAGTGGTTGCCGATGACACTGTCGTGGCCAATGTGGGCATAGGCCATGATCAGGTTATGGTCACCCACGGTGGTTTCCGCGCGGTCCTGAACAGTACCGCGGTGGATGGTCACCCCTTCGCGAATCACATTGTGATCGCCGATCACCAGGCGCGTCGGCTCACCCTTGTACTTAAGGTCCGGGGTGTCTTCACCGATCGAGGAAAACTGAAAGATACGGTTGTGCTTGCCGATGCGGGTCGGGCCTTTGAGCACAACATGCGGGCCGATAACGGTGCCCTCCCCGATTTCTACATCAGGGCCAACGATCGACCAAGGGCCGACCTCGACGCCGTCGGCCAGCTTGGCCGACGGATCGATAATGGCCCGAGGATCAATCGAATTCATAGGGAGCGTTCCGCGCAGGTGATTTCTGCCGAGCAGACCGGCTTGCCATCGACAAGGGCGCGGCACTCGAACTTCCAGATCATGCTTTTACGGCTGAGGAACTTGGCTTCCAGCACAAGCTGGTCACCCGGCAGAACCGGCTGACGGAAACGCAGTTTGTCGGAACCGACAAAGTAGTACAGGGTGCCATCGGCCGGCTTGGCATCGAGCATCTTGAAACCAAGGATGCCGGCCGCCTGGGCCATGGCTTCGATGATCAGGACACCCGGCATGATCGGGTGTGCCGGGAAGTGGCCATTGAAAAACGGCTCATTGATGCTGACATTCTTGTAGGCACGAATGCTCTGGGCCTCGAAGTCCAGATCCGTCACACGGTCTACCAGCAGAAACGGGTAGCGGTGAGGCAGGTATTCGCGAATCTCGTTGATGTCCATCATTTCGGTGGGGAAGCCTGTAATAAGAATAGGGAGCGCAGGTGCTGACCACACGCTCCTTTTGCAATCCAAAGAGGAGCCAGCTAGCGACTGTTCACTCTTGCTCAGGGAATGGTATCAGCCTTCTGATGTCGGCAGGCCACCTGAGGTCACGGTATCGACGCGTTTTTCCAGCTGCTGGAGACGCTTGGCCATGTCGTCCAGGTGGCGGATACGCGCGGCGCTCTTGCGCCAGTCAGCCAGCGGCTGCATGGCAGTGCCGGAAGAATAGGAACCCGGTTCAGTGATCGAACGGGTAACCATGGTCATTCCGGAAACGAAAACGTTATCGCAAATATCGATGTGTCCAACCAGCCCCACACCACCGGCCAGCATGCAGTGCTTGCCGATGCGCGTGCTGCCGGAGATTCCGACGCAAGCGGCCATGGCAGTGTGATCGCCGATCTGCACGTTGTGAGCGATCTGGATCTGGTTATCCAGCTTGACCCCGTCGCCGATCCGGGTGTCGGACAGCGCGCCACGGTCGACAGCAGTATTGACGCCGATCTCTACGTCATCACCAATGGTGACGCCGCCGATCTGCGCAATCTTGCGCCAGATGCCCTTCTCGTTGGCAAAGCCGAAGCCCTCGCCGCCGATCACGGCACCCGACTGGATGACCACACGCTTACCGATGGTCACGTCGTGATACAGCGTGACCCGCGGTGCCAGCCAACCACCTTCACCGACCACACTGCGGGCACCGATGAAGCAGTGTGCGCCGATGCTGACGTTGGCGCCGATGCGCGCACCACTTTCGATGACCGCGAACGGCCCGATGCTGGCGCTGGCGTCCACCTGGGCATCTTCCGCCACCACGGCGCTGGGATGTATTCCCGCCTCAGCCTTGGGTTTGGGATCGAACAGGTGGGAAATCCGCGCGTAAGCCAGGTACGGGTCCGCCACGATCAGGGTATTGCCGGCAAAGCTTTCGGCATCCGCAGCCTTGAGCAGCACCGCGCCGGCCTGGCTGTTATCCAGGTACTTGCGGTACTGCGGGTTGGCGAGGAAGCTCAACTGCGTCGGGCCAGCCTCCTGCAAGGTGGCCAACCCGGTAATCTGCAGCGCCTCGGGCCCCTTGAGGGTAGCTCCGAGCACCTCGGCCAGCTGGCCTAGCGTCATGGTCACACTCATATCAACGGGCTTGGTTCATGCGCTCGATGACTTGGCGGGTGATGTCGTACTGAGGTTTGACATCGATGACCGCACCACGCTCGAGGACCAGGTCGTAGCCGCCCTTCTTGATCACTTCCTCGACAGCACCATCCAGCTTCGGCTTCAGTTGCTTGAGCATGTCGCGATCAGCAACGGCCTTGGCTTCGTTCAGTTCCTTGGACTGGAACTGGAAATCGCGGGCCTTTTGCTTGAACTCGAGCTCCAGGCGCTCACGCTCCTGCTGCTGCATCTTGTCGCCGCCCTTGATCAGGCGGTCCTGGATGCCCTTGGCACTGCTTTCCAGGCTTTTCAGCTTGGTCAGTTGCGGACCGAATTTCTTCTCGGCATCAACCGCATACTTCTTGGCGGCATCCGACTCGAGCAGGGCCATCTGGTAGTTCAGGACGGCAACCTTCATTTCGGCGAAAGCCGGGGTGGCGACCAGCGCCGCGGCCACTACGGCCAATTGAGCCAATTTACGCACGATGCACTCCTGGATAAACCGTTGTCATTAAGCAAGGGCCGACCTTAGAAGGTCTGGCCCAGAGAGAATTGGAACACCTGGGTATCGGCATCGTCCGGCTTCTTGACCGGCATTGCCAGGCTGAAGCTCAGCGGGCCCAGTGCGGTAATCCAGGTCACGCCCAGGCCGACCGAACTGGCCATGCCCGAGAACCCGACCTTCTCGCAATCAGGTTTGTTGCCGCAATTGGTGTCGAACACGTTACCCACGTCCCAGAACACAGAGGTGCGCAGTGAACGCTGGTCCTTGACGAACGGCAGCGGGAACAGCAGTTCGGCACCGCCCTGCACCAGCACGTTACCACCAAACGGCAACGGATCCTGATCCGGGTCGGCGATGGTGCCTGGCTTGCCACCTGCGGCCTCGCCGATGCTCGGGGTACTGCGTGGGCCCAGGCTGCTGTCCTTGAAGCCACGGACGGAGTTGAAACCACCCGCGAAATAGTTCTCGTAGAACGGCAGACCGGAGGTGCTGCCGTAACCATCACCATAGCCCAGCTCGGTATGCAGGCGCAGGGTGTAGTCGCTGGTGATCGGCTTGAACAGCTGGCCACGGTAGTCAAGCTTGAAGAACGACAGGTCGCTGCCCGGAACGGTGGACTCCAGGGTCAGGCTTTGCGAGTGACCACGGGTGGCCAGTACGCCTTTGTTCAGGGTCGACTCGGACCAACCGATCGAGGCCTTGAAGTTCAGGAAGTTGTCACCCTCCTGCTCGAGGAAATCGAAGATCTCGTCGACGGTGTATTTGCCGGTCTTGATCTTGTCCTGCTGCACGCTCAGGCCGTAGGTCAGGCGCGAGGTTTCGCTGATCGGGTAGCCCAGGCTGACGCCGGCACCGTAGCTGTCCACCGCATAGCTGGCAACGTCGACGTCGAGGTCGTCGTAATCGGTGCTGCGGTAGAAGGCGTTGTAGCCCAGGCTGACGCCATCGGCGGTGAAGTAGGGATCAACGAAACCGAAGTTGTAACG
>NZ_JBAMDI010000099.1:0-42346 GCF_036961695.1 Pseudomonas sp. CGJS7
CTTCGGTCTCGACCCGCAAGCGCCGATCCGCTACCGCCCCACCCAGGCCGCCGATCTGGCCCAGGCCGCGGCGCGTTTCGGCGAAAGCGGCTGGCGGGTCGACCCGGCCAGCAACCGCCAAGGCCTGCGCCTGAGCGGCGATCCGCTCGACACCGGTGGCATGGGCGCCAGTGGCGTGTCCGAACCGGTCGCGCCGGGCACCATCCAACTGCCCTCCGACGGCCGCCCGATCGTCTTGCTGGCCGATGCGCAGACCGTCGGCGGCTACCCGCGCCTGGGCCACGTCATCGCCGCCGACCTGCCGCGACTGGCCCAGGCCCAGCCCAATTCGAAGCTGTATTTTCGCGCTTGCGACGAAGACGAAGCGCGTCGGGCGCAGCGGCTGGCCGCAGCCGACCTGGCCCGGCTGCGCTGGGCCATCGCCGACCGCGTCGGCGCCGGCTGACCAGCGGCGCATCGCGGCGCGACCCGATCCGCGCACAGCGCACCCATCGCATCGATCGGGACCGCCGCATCGCCCGGGTATACATTATTCGCGGACCGCTTCCGCCTAAACCGGCGTTTTAATCAGAACCAATGCGTGCATCCGATGTGCGGATCAAACGTATGGCGCCAGCATCGAATACGCCGAACGGTGAGCATGGCTTCGCATACACGACCAAAAGCTATACCCGCAGCCCGCTTTTCGGATAAATCGTTATCGACAACCGCACGTGTTTGGCGTATTCCTGTGCGGGCTTGAACGCCAGTCATTAAGAAGTCGGGCTAACGAAAATCCCATCGTCCTGCCGAAGCTGAAACCGGACATGACCCAAGAAAGCCCCTCGCACGACCCGCTCGCGAAACCGCCGGCTCCGGACGAGTTCGAGTTTCCCGAAGCGACGCTCGATTCGGTGACCCAGCTCATCGTGGCCGCGCAGAACGGCCAGCCCGGCGCCTGGGACCGCGTCTACACCCTGCTCTACCGCGACCTGCACGAGGCCGCCTCGCTGCAGATCCGCCGCCGCTGGCGGCGCGGCAACAAACGTTCGCCGACTTCGCTGATCAACCGCACCTGGCTGCGCCTCAATCAGAACAAGCTGACCCTCAACAATCGCCAGCACTTGCTCGCAGTGCTGTCGCAGGCGATGCGCTACGCGCTGCTGGACGAAGTGCGCCGGCTCAAGCGGCTCAAGTACGAGGAAAGCTATCTGGCCGACAAGGCCGATCCGAATTACGAGCCGTCCTACGATCCGGACCTGGACCAGTTGCTGGCGATCGACCGCGCGCTGGAAGCGCTCAGCGCGGTCGAGCCGCGCCTGACCCAATTGGTGGAAATGCGTTACTTCGCCGGCATGAGCGATATCGAGATCGGCGAAGTGCTGGGGCTGACCGACCGCACCATCCGCCGCGACTGGCGCAAGGCGCGCGCGTTCCTGGCCGCCCACCTGAAAACCACGCCGGACCTGGACGGCGAGGACGACGCCGCCTGAGCGGCCGGTCCCGCCGTCTCGCCCGCCGCGCCCGATCGCGCGCATGAACGCCGCTTCCGCACGCGCCTTGCAGTTGTTCGACGAATTCGTCGAACTGCCCGTCGACCAGCGCGATCGCCGATTGGCGGCGCTGGCCGCGACCGAACCGGACACCCACACCGCACTGTGCGCCCTGCTTCAGGCCGATGCCGACGACGACTGCGGCGTGCTCGACCGCTCGCCGGCGCGGATCCTCTCGCAGCAGCGCCAACGCGACGCCGACGCGCCGACGCCTGCCGGCGACGCCGCCGATCCTGACGCCGATCCTGACGCCGATCGCTCCGCCGACTTGCGCATCGGCGCGCGCCTGGGCGCATGGCGGATCGACCGCATCGTCGGCCGCGGCGGCATGGGCACGGTCTACCAGGCGCATCGCGACGACGGCCAGTACCAGCAGCGCGTCGCGCTCAAGTGCATCCGCGCCGAACTGGATTCGCCGCAATCGCTGGCGGCGCTGCGCGAGGAACGCAGCCTGCTGGCGCGCCTGGACCATGCCGGCATCGCCGCGCTGGTCGACGGCGGCGTCGACGGCGACGGCCGCCCGTGGTTCGCCTTGCGCTACGTCGAAGGCGAACCGATCGACGCTTACTGCGATGCGCGCGGCCTCAACGTCGGCGCGCGCGTCGATCTGCTGCTGCAAGTCTGCGACGCCGTCGCCTACGCGCATGCCCAGGGCGTGCTGCACCGCGACCTCAAGCCCTCCAACGTGCTGGTCACCGCCGACGGCCGCGCGCAGTTGCTGGACTTCGGCATTTCCGCGCAGATCGGACGCTTGCGCGAAGCGCCGTCCGAACTGGCCGCGCCGACCCCGCACTACGCCGCGTCGGAAGCGCAGGCGCACGGCGCGCAGGGGCCGGCCACCGATCTGTACGCGCTCGGCGTGCTGACCTATCGCCTGCTGTGCGGACAATGGCCGACACCGCTGCACGGCCTGCGCCCGTTGCTGCACGGCTCGGATTCGGGCGTGGCGCTGCCAATGACGCAGTTGGCCGAAGACACCGACGACGCCAGCGCCCGCGCCCGCGGCGCCGCCGACGCGGCGGCGCTGGCGCGGCGGCTGCGCGGCGACCTGTCCGCAGTGGCGCTCAAGGCGGTGGCCGCGCGCGCCGAGGACCGTTATCCCAGCATCGCCGAATACGCCGACGAGTTGCGCCGCTGGCGCCAGGGCCGGCCGGTGCGGGTGCGGCCGGGCAACTGGCTGTCGCGCACGCGCAAGTGGATGCGGCGCAACCGCGCCGCCACCGCGCTGAGCGCGACCGTGCTGGCGGCCACGTTCGCCGGCGCCGGCACGCTGTGGTGGCAGCATCACCAGGTGCTGGCTCAGGCCGAAGCCGGCGAGCAAGTCGGGCGGCTGTTCGGCTCCACCCTCGGCGCGGCCACCCTGTCCGGCCTGGGCAGCGGGCGTTTTTCCTCGCGCGCGCTGCTGGAACGAACCGAACGCGAACTGCGCGCGCTGCCGCTGGCCGACCAGCCCGGCGTGCGCGCGCACGCGCTGGCGACGCTGGCGCGCGGCTACGCCAAGATCGGCGACTATCGCCACTCCGCGGCTCTGGCCGCGCAAGCCCAGAGTCTGGCCGACAGCGCCGCCGGCAGCGACGAAGACGGATTCATCGCCGCAACCCAGTTGGCGATGCTCAATCGTGCCGCGCGCTATGACCAGGTGCAGGCGTTGGCGCAACAGCGCCTGCGGCAACTGGACCAGCGCGACGATGCGACCGCCATGGAAGCGCGCATCGCGATCGGCAGCGAGCAAGCTCGCGCGCTGTGGGATGCGGGCCGGCCCCGGCAGGCGCTGGCGCGCGCCGACGCGCTGCTGGAACTGGCCGGCTCGTTGCGGCCGGCGCAGGCAGACTTGGTCGCCTACGCGCTGATTCTGCGCACGGACTTCCTGCGCGGCCTGGGGCGGCTGCCGCAGGCCGAAGCCGACGCGCAACGCGCGGTGGCGTTGGCGCGACCGCTGGATCCGGTGCTGGCCGACGACGCGTTGGAGCGGCTGGTCGAAGTGCAGCGGTTGCGCGTCAGTCCGACCTTCGCCGCCACCGCGCGCGAGCTGCTCGACGAGCGCCGGCGCCACTTGGGCGCGGATCATCCGCAGACCGCCCTGGCCGAAGTCCAGTATGCGATGAGCCGCTCTCCGCATGTGCCGCGCGAGGAGGCGTTGCAGATGCTCGCGCGGATCGAGGCCGGTTACGGCCGCGATCATCCTGTCTATGCGCTGGCGTCGGCGCAGTTGGCCTGGATGGTCGCGCGCGACCGCGGCGAAGAGCTGCGCATGCAACGCGAAGCGCTGGCGACGGCGGAACGTGCGCGCGCCAGCAACGACATACTGCTGACCGTACGCGAAAGTCTGGCCATGGCGCTGCAGGGCGAGGGTGTGATCAGCGAATCCGAGTACAACGAGGCCGTGCAACTTCAGCGCCTGAACATCGCCGAACTCCTTCGGCTCGGCCTGCCCGTCCAGCGTCAGCGGCTGGTGCTGAGCATGTTTCTGGCCATGTTCGGCGGAGACTCTCGATTGCAGCAGGCGCGGGAGGTCATCGACGCGGCGCTGCGCACCGCGCCGGACTACTACCAGCCCGGCGATACCTCCTGGCAGGAACTGCGTTTGTTCAGCGCGGTCGTGCGTTACCGCCAGGGACAGCCCGCGCAAGCCGACGGCGAATTCGCGGCGTTGCTCGACAGCATCGCCGCGACGCCGCTCAGTTCGGGCGTTGCGCAAGAGCGCCGCGATGTCATCAAGGCGATCGCGCTGGCCTACCGCAGCCGGTACGCGTTCCAGTCCTGTCGCGACGCTGAAGCTCGCGCCTTCATGGACCGGGCGACCCAGGTGACTATCCGCATCGGCAACACGCTCAAGACCGAGATCGACGGGCTCGCCCGCAACCTGCGCCACGGCTGGTTGCCGGCGCGGGCGCCGTTCAGCTCGGCCGTGCAGGGCGACTATCAGGTCCTGACAGTGGAAAAACTCATTGCCCCGGGCGTCGCCCGATTGCCGCGTCGCTGCGCGCACGCGCGCGCCCCTGGCACGCACGGCGCCCGCGTCGACGGCGCGGGCGCCAACCGATGAGCGACGCCCTCGCCCGCGCCCTGGCCCTGTTCGACGCCTACGTCGACCTGCCCGCGGCCGAACGCACGCGCAAGCTGGCGGCGCTGGCGGCGAGCGATCCGGAACTGCACGCCGCGCTGCGCGACCTGCTCGATTCGGACCTGGACGAAGACGCCGGCGTGCTCGACCGCTCGCCGGCGCAGATCGTCGCCGCCCATCAGAACCGCGACGACGCCGGCGGCGACGGCGCGCGCACCGCCAGCGCGATCGAGCGCGACGCCGAAGAGGACGAGCGCGACGAGCGCCGCGTCGGCGAACGCTTCGGCGTGTGGCGCATCGACCGCATCCTCGGCCGCGGCGGCATGGGCACGGTCTATGCGGCCCACCGCGACGACGGCCAGTACCAGCAGCAAGTCGCGCTCAAGTGCATCCGCAGCGAGCTGGATTCGCCGGAGCTGGCCGTGGCGTTCCGCGAAGAGCGCAACCTGCTCGCGCGCCTGGACCATCCCGGCATCGCCGGCGTGATCGACGGCGGCATCGACGCCGACGGCCGGCCCTGGTTCGCGATGCGGCGGGTCGAAGGCGAGCCGATCGACGCCTGGTGCGACCGCCGCGGGCTCGACGTCGGCGCCCGCGCCGAATTGCTGGCGCAGGCCTGCGACGCGCTCGCCTACGCGCATGCGCAAGGCATCCTGCATCGCGACATCAAGCCCTCCAACCTGCTGGTGACCGCCGACGGCCGGGTGCAGCTGCTCGACTTCGGCATCTCCACCCGCTTCGGCGGCGAGGCCGGCGCCGACGCGCACCTGGCGATCACCCCCGACTACGCCGCGCCGGAAGCGCGCCAGCACGGCATCCAGGGCCCGGCCACCGACCTGTACATGCTCGGCGTGCTCAGTTACCGGCTGCTGTGCGGGCAATGGCCGACCCGGCTGCACGGCCTGCGCGAGTTGCTGCCGATCGCGGTCGGCGCCGCGCCGGAGCCGATGGATCAGTTGCTCGACGACGCCGACGACGAACTCGCCCGACGCCGCGGGCTGACCGACATCGCCGCGCTGCAGCGCGTAGTCGGCGGCGACCTCGCCGCGGTCGCGCTCAAGGCGGTGGCGCACAAGCCGCAGGACCGCTATCCCAGCGTCGCCGAATTCGCCCGCGACCTGCGCGCCTGGCGCGAACACCGGCCGGTCGGCGCGCGCCGCGCCGGCTGGCGCGAGCGCGTCGGCCAGTGGCGGCGGCGCAATCGGGTCGCGTCGATGTTGTTCGTGTCGCTGGCGCTGGTGGTGGCCGTCGGCCTCGCCGCGATCGGCTGGCAACACCAGCGCGCCCAGCGCGAAGCCCGCGCCAGTCAGGCGGTCGGCCGCTTGTTCGCCAGCACCTTGGGCAGCGCCACCCAGAGCGGCCTGGGCAGCGCGCCGTTCTCCTCGCGCGCGCTGCTGGAACGCACCGAACGCGAACTGCGCGCGATGCGCCTGGACGACCAGCCCGGCCTGCAGGCGCGCAGCCTCGGCACGCTGGCGCGCAGCTACGCGCTGATGGGCGACTACCGACGCGCCGACGCGCTGGTCGCCGAAGCCGAACGCACCCTCGGCGACCGCGAGGACCGCGACGGTTTCCTCGCCTCGACCCGCTTGTCCCTGCTGATCACCCAGGCGCGCTACGCCGAGGCCTTGCAAGTGGCGCGCGTGCAGCTCGATGAACTCGGCCAGCGCAACGACGAAGTCGCGCGCACCTCGCGGGTGACCATCGGCGCGCAGATGGCGCTGGCGCAGTGGTATCTGGGCCATCCGCCGGACGCGCTGGTCACCGCCGACCGGGTGGTCGCCGAAGCCGAGCGACTGGGACGCGGCCACGAGGAACTGCTGGCGCAGGCGCTGATCCGCCGCGCCGGCCTGCGCTACCGGCTGTTCCGCGCCGCAGCGGCGGAAGCCGACGCGCGCCGGGCCATCGCCCTGGTGCGCACGCTCAATCCGGTGCTGGCCGACGATGCGCTGGAAGTGCTGATGCGGATCGTGCAGCTGCAGCCGAACCTGAGCGCGCGCGAGCTGGCGCGCGAACTGGTGCGCAACCGCACCCGCACGCTAGGCGCCGCGCATCCCAAGACCGCCTACGCCAAGCTGCGGCTGAGCATCTTTCCCGATTCGGGGCTGTCCCAGCGCGACGTCGCCGCGGCGCTGGCGACGATGCGCGAAGCCTACGGCCGCGACAACCCGCAGTACGCCTCGGCGCTGGCCAGCAGCGCCTGGGCGATCGCGCGCGACCGCCCCGAAGCGATCGAACTGCAACGCAGCGCGGTGCGCCTGCTCGACCGGCGCATGCCGCCGGGCAGCGAGATACGCGGCGCGGCGCGGTACAACTTCGCGCTGTTGTTGCTGTACGGGGTCGACGCGCCGAGCGCGCAGGAAATCGAAGAAGGCCTGACCACGTTGCGCGACACCATCGTCGAGGAGACCCGCGCCGGCCTGCCGGCAATGACCGAACGCGACTTGCTGGTCCAGTACCTGCTCGACCGCGGCGCGCCCGCGCACCTGCCCGAAGCCGCGCGCGTGCTCGCCGACCTGCGCGCGGAAACCATCGCCCTGTTCGGCGCCGGCAACTACCGGCTGCAGGACATCGACTACCTGCAGGCCAAGCTGAGCTTCCGCCAAGGCCGCGACGCGCTCGCCGACGCCGGCTTCGCCCGCCTGATCGAGCGCGAGCGCGCCTTCATCGACGCCGGCGGCGCCGGCCAGGGCGCGCTGGTCGACTTCCAGAACCGCAGCGTGTTCCTGACCCGGTCGCTGATCTACCGCAGCCTGTACGCGCTGCGGACCTGCGATGCCGCGCAGGCGCAAGCGTTCGCGGCGCAGGCGGTACAACTCAGCTCGAC
Source organism: Pseudomonas sp. CGJS7 (assembly GCF_036961695.1). Lineage (NCBI taxonomy): Bacteria > Pseudomonadati > Pseudomonadota > Gammaproteobacteria > Pseudomonadales > Pseudomonadaceae > Pseudomonas > Pseudomonas sp. CGJS7. The sequence continues at coordinate 7,424 of NZ_JBAMDI010000099.1, forward strand.
CGCGCCGCTGATCGCGCCGGAGGAGCGCCAGATCGTGCGCGCCTACCTGGACGGCGTGCGTCGCCGCCGACTGCCCGCGGCCGGCCACGACCTGCTCAGCGCGGCCGAGCGCGAGCGGATCGAGCTCGACGCCCGCCGCTGCGGCGGCGAGCGGCCGTGACCGCGCCGGCGACATAGCGGCGACACATGCCGAAAGTCACTGTGCAAGCCCCGTACGAGCGCACAGGATGGTCGGCCGTAACGCCCCGCCCGCGCGGCCCGTCCGCCGCGTCCGTTCTGGCCACCCGGAGACCCCTGCAATGCGATCCAGCCTGCGTCTGCTGTCCCTGTCCGCCTGCATCGCCGCCGCGCTGATCGCCGGCTGCAAATCCGAAACCGCCCCGCCCGCCGCCGACGCGACCGCGCCGGCCGCCGCCAAGCCCGCCGCCGGCGCGGAATGGAACGCCGCCGTCGACGGCTTCCTGCAAGGTTATTTCGAACATTTCCCGGTCTCCGCCGCCAGCGCCGGCAAGCACGAATACGACGGCAAGATCACCGACTTCTCGCCCGAAGGGCTGCAACGCAACATCCAGTGGCTGCACCAGCAGCGCGACGCGGTCGCCGCGTTCGGCGACGACCGCCTGGACGCGCCGCAGCGCTATCAGCGCGACTACGTCCGCGCGGTGATCGACGGCCAGTTGTTCTGGCTGGAAGAATCCGGCTTCGCCGCCAAGAACCCGGCCTTCTACGCCGGCGATCTGTCGCCGAGCATGTACCTCACCCGTCCCTACGCGCCGCTGCCGCAACGCATGGCCGCGTTCGTGAGCTATCAGGAAAACCTGCCCAAGGCCGCCGAACAAATCCGCGGCAACCTCAAGGGCCCGCTGCCGGCGAGCTATATCGACCTGGGCACGATGATCTTCGGCGGTCTGGCCGAGTTCTTCGACAAGGACGTGCCCAAGGCCTTCGCCGAGGTCAAGGACGAAGCGCTGCAAGCCAAGTTCAAGGCCTCCAACGCCAAGGCGATCGAGTCCATGCGCGGACTGGCCGAGTACCTCAAGGCGCAAAAGCCGCAGGCGACCCAGGACTTCGCCCTGGGCGCGGACAAGTTCGCCAAGATGCTCAAGGCCACCGAAGGCGTGGACGTGCCGCTGGATCAGCTCAAGGCCGCCGGCGAAGCCGATCTGGCCCGCAATCTGGCCGCGCTGAAGTCCGCCTGCGATCAATTCGCCCCGGGCCGTTCGCTCAACCAATGCATCGAAAAATCCAACGCCGACAAGCCGGTCGGCGGCGCGGTGGAAGGCGCGCGCGCGCAACTGGTCGGGTTGCGTCAGTTCCTGGTCGACAAGGATCTGGTCTCCATCCCGGGCACCGAGGAAGCCAAGGTCGAGGAAGCGCCGCCGTTCAACCGCAACAACTTCGCCTACATCGAAATCCCCGGGCCGTACGAGAAGAACCTGCCCTCGGTGTACTACATCGCCCCGCCCGATCCGAGCTGGCCCAAGGCCGAGCAGGACGCGTACGTGCCGGGCAAGACCGATCTGCTGTTCACCTCGGCGCATGAAGTCTGGCCGGGCCACTTCCTGCAATTCCTGCACGCCAACCGCTCGCAGTGGAAGTTCGCCCAGTTGTTCGTCGGTTACGCCTACGCCGAAGGCTGGGCCCACTACACCGAGGAAATGATGTTCGACGCCGGCCTGGACGGCGCCACCCCGGAAGTGCACATCGGCCAGCTCACCAACGCGCTGCTGCGCAACGTGCGCTATCTGTCGGCGATCGGCCTGCACACCGGCGGCATGACCGTGGCCCAGTCCGAGCAGATGTTCAAGGACAAGGCGTTCCAGGATCCGGGCAACGCGCGCCAGCAAGCCGCGCGCGGCACCTACGATCCGGCGTATCTGAACTACACGCTGGGCAAGCTGATGATCATGCAGTTGCGCCAGGACTGGACCGCCAACCACGGCGGCCGCGCCGGCTGGAAGGCGTTCCACGACCAATTCCTGAGCTACGGCGGCCCGCCGATCCCGCTGGTGTACGGGCAGATGATGAACGGCCCGGCGCAAGCCAAGCTGTGGACGGCGCCGAAGCCGGCCGACGCGAATGCGCCGGCGGCCGCGCCCGCGCCGGGCGCGTCGGACAAGGCCGAGGAAAAGACCGCGAAGTAATTTGCCGATGCGCTGGCGAAGTCGCAAGAAAAAGGGCCGCATCGCGGCCCTTTTTTTCGCGCAGCTTTCGAGACCGGTTCGCTCAGAAACTGGCGAGCAGACTGAATCCGAAAGTGACGTCCGCGGTCCGGTAACCGCGCGGTTTGTAGATCGGCGCGCCGGCGAACAAGTCGTAACTCAAGCGGCCGACATTGCCGCGCAGACCGAGCGCGCCGCCGGCCAGCTCATCGCCGATCAACTCGGCCGCCGAACGCCCGCCGACCCGGCCGTAGTCCACGCCCAGATACAGCTCCGCGCCGCCTTGCGGCAAGGCCCAGCCCAGATCGTTGCGGATCAGCCAGCCGCGGTCGGCGAGCAGACTGGTCTCGCCGTCGAAACCGCGCACCGAATAGCGCCCGCCGATGGCGAAGCGATCCTGCGGCGTCAGCGGCGTGCGGTTCCATTGCCCGCGCAGCAGACCGACATAACGGAATCCTTGCTCGCCGACGCCGAGCTTCAACTTGAACGGCGCACTGAAATTGAGCTCGGCGGTAATCAGCTTGAACCGCGAACTGCCTTCGCCGAACGGCTCCTCCGGCGCCTGCATCGAACCGAACGCGCCGGTGCCGCGCTTGTAGGCCACGGTCGCTTCCAAAGTCGCCTTGCCGATGAATTCCTTGTGATTGAGGCTGGCTTCCCAGCCGCCGACCACCCGCCGCTGCACCTGGATCTCGGTGTCGTCGACGTAATTGCGCGAAGTGCGCCGGAACGCCTTCACCGCCATCGCGGTCTTGCGGTGCTGATCGCGATACAGCAACCGCGACAGCTTGGCCTCGCCGTTGCCGCTCTTGCCCGAATACACATAGGTTTCGTTCAAGCCGGCGACGCTTTGGTGATACTCGCTGCGCGAGCCGTTGAAGCTCAGCGCCCAGTAACCATAGGGCAACGAGTAATGCGCGGTCGTGCTTTCGTTGCCGCGATCGCCGCTATGCAACAACGGACTGGCGATGGCGTGGTTGTAGCTGACGTACAGCAGATCGTTGAGCCCGAACGGATTGTCCAGCGAAGCGGTGACGCCGCCTTGATTGCGGCCGGTGGAATCGGTGCCGCTGTCGTCGGCGCTGAGGGTCAGGCGCCATTTGCGCGATTGCACGTATTGCACGACCAAGTCGCTGTCGCCGGGCTTGGCGTCGGCGGCGGTGGACGGTTCGATCCGGATGTCGGCGTCGGCGGTCGGGGCGCGTTTGAGGTTTTCCAGGCCTTGCTCGATGTCGCGCAGGTTCAACAGATCCCCTGCCCGCGCCGGTATCGCGCTGGCCAACAAGGCCTTTGCCCCGAGCAAGGGCACGGTCGACCCGTCCTTCAAACGGATCGCCGCGATCCGCCCGGGAATCAAGGTCAAGGTCAGCGTTCCCTGGGACAAATCCTGTGCGGCGGCAAGCACGCGCGTGGTGACCCAGCCGCGTTCGATCACGCGCTGCTGCGCGCGCGCGATCACGACATTGACGCCTTCGGTGCCCAAACAACGGCCGATCGGCGAATCATCGCCGCCTGGGCCCGACAGATCCTCGACCGCCCATTGGAACCGCTCGGCATGCTCGCCAGTCAGCGCCACCCGATCGATGCGAAAACACGGCGATTCGGAACCTGGAATCTTCTGCGTCGGCGCCGGCGGCGCGGGTTGGGCGCGCTCGTCGACCGCGCGCTCGTTCTGCTCGCGCAAGGCGCGTTCGCGCTCTTGCTGGCGTTGTTGTTCGATAATTGGTTGCGGCGTGACGGGCGATTGCTGCGCATTGACCAACAAAGGCAGCGCAGCGGCCAGCGCTGTAAAAGGCGCCAGAAGGCGAGGCATGAACCACTTCCTTGAATTGTTGTTGGATCCAGACACGAACTCATCCGCTGTCGACAAAAGCGGAACCAGGTCCCTCTGCAAATGGTTGTCGCATAGCTATATGCGTAGTGCCGCACCAATCGATGCGGCGGCTCGCTTCATCACTACCCTATGCGGGCTCGTAATAGACCTTTCGCACCGAAAACGAATCGCAGATATCCGCGTAGTCTCGAACGTCGCGGACACATGCATCCCAAGACTCTTTTGAATCTATCGATTCGATGCGACTGATGATCCAGTCCAGATCCGCAACGACCTGAGTCATCACCGGAAGCTTCATCTCCGCCTTGATCCAGGTCTTTCTTCCAATAGCGAATTTGTACAAGACCTCGAGCTTGGCCCAAGCAAAATTCTCGATGCTTCGGCACAACGCTTCCAGCGAACCGTCGCCATAAAAGAAACGGACCGACGCGGCATAGACGGGAAACGCCTCACCGAACTCGGCGCCGCCGAACACCTGATTCCTGGAATTTCTCATATGGACGTCTATGCCTTCCCATAGATCGTCCATCTCTTCCTGCAGCTCCTCGAAACCGAGCGGCATCGATATCACGGGCTGGTCCAGGTTTTTCCACACGAACAGATCCAGAGGCTTGCGCAGGTTCGGCACTTCTGGGTACTCGCAATCCTGAAGACAGAATTCTATGAACCTGCCGCTCGCATGCGCGCAAAAGGCGGCAACAATGCGCTGACCAGCCATTCCAAGCGGCTCGATTCTCTCGAACAGAAGGCCTGTCTCCTTCCAGTTGAAAGCACTGCTACTCACGATAACTTCCCCATCGGTCTTGGCCACTCCCCAGCTTAGAGGGCTTGCCCGTAAATTGCACTCCTGGCGCAGTCGATATGGTTATACCCGACGAAGTTTGAAAAATAGTGCTGTTATTGGCGCAGTTCAGGCAGATTGGCTTGCTTGGAGCAAGCACAATCGAGGCGATTTTCGCGCCAGGCAACTCGCGTTGAATCGCGCTTGTCACCAATGTCACCGTATTGCCTTCGCCATGGAACAAAGGGAATCCTTTTTCGAGAGGGACGATTCCCTCCTCGATCATTCTTTGCCTGACGGCGGGCGACAATTGCGTGCTGCCGCTTTGTCCTCCGACCAAGACGCTTGTCCCATCCTCCAGGGTGACTCTGGAGATATTGATCGTCTTGCGGTCCCCAGCGAGCACCCCCAAAGACTTGGCGATGTTGACCAGATCGGCATCGCCCGCGAGCCTTGAAGCGTCGGCCACATTCACCGCCTTGTTCGCGAACTCGATGGACTTGACGTCGTCCGCAGTGAGCTTGCCGGTAACAGCCTGGACCACTCTTTGGGCCTTTTCGCCCTGCGTGACTGGTTGAGCTGGATTCGTGCTCTGCGGCGGCGGCTCCGGCTCACTGCCCCGCACGCGAAGCCAACGCTTTACCGCCCCGACCACAGCCCCGGCAGCTCCTTCCGAGGCCATGGCGATGTCGAGATTCATCGCCGACGACGTCTTCAGCTCGCTGACGCTGGGAACCTCACAATCAGATATCCGCGCGCACGCGAGCTGATAGTTGATGTTCGCCATGTAATAGCTGTTCTTGACGAGCTTCATTCCACCGAGATCGCCCTCGGCCTGGAATTTCTCGTACATCCCGGCCCATTCCTTCTTGACCGCCGCGAAGGCCTCCACATTCTCCTTGGTGGGGTTTTCCAGCATCGCCCTATGAGCTTTGTTGAACCCATCCAGCATTCCCTGCTGATCCAAGTCCAGGCGATTCCATTTATCGGCGATCGCCTTGCAATTGCCTTTGGCCTCACACTCGGCGAGTTCTTTTCGCTTTTGGATCTCCTGGCGGCCGGTCAAGAAGTTATTGGTGACCTCGTTGAAGGACCCGACAGCGCCCGATGTACCGGCAACGGCGCCACCCACAGCTGTGGTCAAGCTCGCGACCAGAACGTTGCGCGTCGTCTCGTCCAGATTCAGGCCGCCGACCACCCGATCGATCGTCGGAGCGACCTGAGTGCTGAGCACGGCACCGGCGGCACCCGAAGCGCCTCCCGTCAACCCTCCGATGACGGCATGACCCGCGGCACGGCAGAGCCCATCCGCGGACCAGCACCCCACGGCCTCCTGATCGCCCCTGTCCTTTGCCTCCTGCAACCGTGTATTGGCGACAGTTGCCCAGGTACTCGTCGCGTTCTGCCCGAACTGCTGAGTAATCTGAGCCTGTGTCTGCACGTCCTTGATGATGGCCTGCGTGTTCCAGTCCTTGATCAAAGTACCCGCGCTGCTGACGTCGCCTGTTCTGACGCCCGTACTGCCGGCGATTCCCGAGATCCCGCTCGCGGTCACGCTTGTCTGGCTGCGATCGTAGCTGCCCACGCCAGCACCACCGGCAGGACGAGTGCTGGCCACACTGTTGCCGTTCGCGTCCTTGGGCGGGGTCAGGTACCAGCCTGCTTCCTGTCCAGGTGTGGTCTCGGTTCCCACGGTCGGCCTGGTGCCATAGCCTAGCGGCACGCTGGCTCCGACCGAGTACGCCTCGCCATTGGAGCGGTTGACGTTTTGCAGATCCGTCATCGTCAACGTTCCGCCCGTGCGGAAGACATTGCGATTGTTGTCGATAGCCGCCTGGGTGCTTTCGATCACCGCGCCTACGAGGTTGGTGTTGCCTCGCACGTTGACGTTGAAGCCGCCGTCGCCGGCGCGGATGCCGGCTTGAGTGCCGGGGCTGACGTAGAAGCCATTGGCCGAAGCGCCGGCAGCGTTGGCCGATGGCAGCACGATGGCGCCACCGCAGATGGGCGGAACGCAAATGCTCAAACCGAAGCCGCTGCTGGATTGGCGGCTTTCGCCCACGCTCACGTCCTGCAAGGTGGTGATGTTCAAATCACCTCCCACATCGGCGGTGACGCGCTTGCCCTCGACGACAGCACCGTTCAGGGTCAGGTTGCGCCCGCTGGTGATGTTCACGCCGGTGCCGCCCGAGACTACCGTCGGGTTGTAGGTGATGCTGTTTTGATTGTCGCGGCCTTGGCTGCCCTGCACGCCCAACTGGATGCTGAGACCGTTCTGCGCTCCGCCGCCGAGGGTCACGCCCACGCTTGCGCCGTTGCTGGAGCTTCGACCCGCACTGACCGTGGTGCTGCGACTGGCCTCCAGGATGATGTCGTTGTCCGCCGCCAAGTTGACGGTATTGCCCGCGGCGATGGTCGAACCCACGGTGTGGATGTTGGAATTGGCGCCACCGCCGCTGGCGACTATGTTGACGTTGTTGGCTCCCATGACGCTGGAACCCACCGCGGTGGTGCTGTTGCTGAAGGTGGTGCTTTGCGCGTTGTTCCGGCTCAGACTCACGCTCACGCCATAAGTCAGCGGAGAGGCATTGGCGCCGCTGGCGAGGTTGCTGACGCCGTCGTATATCTGCTTGCCGGTCATCGCCATGTTCAGGGCCGCGAGGCCTCGCGCGCGATTGCTGCTGGTCTCGCTCATCGCCGACAGGGAGTTGCGAAGCTGCCCCAGGGTTCCGCTGCCGCCTCGTTGCAAATCGTTGGCGCTGACGCTCATCCCAAGCGCACCCACGCTGGCGTTGCCGCCCAACTGGCTGCTGGAACTACGCTGTATGCCGACCGCTTGTTCGGTGTTGTAGGCCTCGTTGATGGTGACGTTCTTGGCGAGGATGTTGACGTTTCCGCCCTGCGCTATCCCGCCCTGGCCCGCGGCCATCACACTGCTCGCCGTCTGGCGGTATTCGTTTCCGGCCACCAAAGTCACATCACCCGTGAGACTGGCGACTTGGCTAGCTTGCTGGGTGGTGCTGACGACGGCGTTCGCACCGAAGCCTCTGACATTGCCCAGGCCAGGTTGCTGCCAAGAGCCAATGAAGCCGCTCTTGCTGCTGGCCGAGGAGTCCATGTTCAGCTCGGTGTTCTGCGCGCTCTCGATAGTGAGGTTGCGCCCGGCCGCCATGGTGATGTTGCCGTCGGCCACCACTGTGGCCGCCTGCAATGTCGTGTCGCGACCGCTGGCGATGGTGAGGCTGCCCGCCGACAAGTTGGATCCCACCGCTTGAGTACTGAGATTGGCGCTGGTGCTGTTGCCCGAGCTCTTGCGATTACCGTAACCACCTATCGGGCCGCCAGCGTCGGAGGCGACCGCCCAGGCCCTGGACAGAGCCGTGCTGCTGGTACGCGTCTGGCTGGCGTGCAGTTCCTGGGTAGTTCGATTGGCGGTGGTGAGGTTGACGTCGCGTCCCGCCGACAGGCTCATCGCGTCCTCGGAGAGGAGCTGAGCAGCCTGGAGGTTGATGTCGTTGCCGGCCACGAGCGCTACGTTCTTGCCGCTCAAACTGCTGGAAAGCACTTCGGTCGTGGTGGTGCTGTCGAAGGTGCTGGAGCTGGTTTTCTTGAACAAGCTCTTGGAAGAGCTCTGCGTCGCGGTCGAAACGCTGGTCGTCGCTTGGCCGGCCGTGACATTGATGTCGTTCTTGGCCGAAACCGCCAACGTGCCATCCACGCTGGCCACCGCTCCGGCGCGGATGTTGACGTCGTTGCCGGCGGCCAGACGCACATCCCCCTGCCCCTGGATGACTGCGCCCACCTCTCGGCTCTCGGAAGAAATACCCGCGACCTTACCGTTCGCGACCGCGATGGTATGGCCTTCGCTCACCGTGCTCAGGTTGACGTTGCGTCCAGCCCCCACCGACACACCGCCGGCGCTGACCAGAGCGGATGCGATGAGATTGGTATCGCGACCGGCGGAAGCGACCAACGCGCCGCCTGGGTTGCTCACATAGACACTGGCTACGCGATCGACCGCCGTGCTGCTTCCGGCAGTCTGCGTCGTCGTCTGTATGTTGATATCGCGTCCCGCGGTCAGCACCGCGGCGTCCCGCGCCACGATGCTTCCGCCGATATTGTTCAGGTCGTTGCGAGCATTGATGCCGATGCCGCCGCCGACGACGCGTCCGCCGAGATTATTGAAGTTCTCGGCATTGATCGACACGAGCGAGCGACCGGCGATGGTGCCGGTATTGGTGACATCGCCTGCGCTGTCGATGTAGGCGGCATCCGCGCTCAGCAGCGCTCCCGAGCCGTCGATGTCTCCAGGACGAACCCGCACATACACCTGCGGCACCAGCACACGCTGAGTCCCGCCGCCCGGCAGCGCGACGGTCTGCTCGACCAGCCAGACGATATCGCTGGTCAGCTGCGCCATCTGCGCGGCGCTGAGCGCTATGCCAGGCGTAAGGCCATATTGTTTGGCGAACGTGGCGCCCGCGCTCATCAACGAGGTGTACTGCTTCTCATCGCTGTCGAAGCCTTCGAGGAAGCGATAGCCCGTGAGCTGCGCGATCTGCTCGCGAATCAGCTTCTGCTCGTAGAACCCATCACCCAATCGCTTGAGCAGATTGTTCGGATTCAAGCCCAGGCTGTTGAGCAGGTAATCGCTGCTGGCCCACTGACGATAATTGGCGAAGCGCGGATCGGTTTCGACCAGATAGCGGCTGCCCGCATCCGGGCGCAGGCCGAACAGACTGGCGCTGGGAACGGTGGCGCCGGGCGTGCTGGTACGCACGACCATGGGCACGTCCTGACTCTCGCCTGCACCGCCGGAGCCCGCCGCACCACCGGCCGCGCCGACGTTATCGCCGGTAGCGCGGACGACCGCGCCTACATTGGCCGGCACTTCCACTATGGTGGCGGGACCGTTGCCGCCATTCACACCACCCACGCCGCCGGCACTGCCGGTCGTGCCGCCTACGGGCGCGACGCCAGCGTTGTAGCCTTTGGTGGCGTTGATATTGCCTTCGTATTTGTACGCGCCCAGCAGGACGGTTTGCGGCGGCATATCGATCGGGATCGGCACCGGAGTCTGGGATTGGCCGGTGTGGTCGACCGCCACCGCCAAGCCGGTGACTTTTCTCGTGCCCTGCAGTTGCTCGGACACATAGGAAGTCGCCTCGATCGAGCCGCCCGCCAGCACTTGGCTATCCTGATTGAACAGACGTCCGATCACCTTCATATCGCCGCCCGCGACGATCCGGGACGGATCGACATCGGTGGCCGTGTCTTCGGTGGTCGTCAGCTGGTTGGTCCAGACGGCATAGCCGCCAATGCCTACGAGCTCATTCGTGCTCTTGAGATAGACCGAGCCGTTGATGGGATCGAGCACGACCTCATCCAAACTGTACATGGTGGTCCGCCCCACCCCGCTTCCGACGTAGGTGATGGGCGCGACACCGACCAGAACGCTGGGAGTTACCGTCGGCGTGCCCTTTCTGATGTGCACGTCGCGATTGTTGACCTCGGCCATGGCGATGAGCAGATTGTCCAAGGACTCGATCTGCGCGCTCAGGTTGTTGAGCGCAGCGCCGTGCCCGGTCGCCTTGCGATTGGCATCCAACCCACCGCCGATGAACAAATTGCCGCCGCTGAAAATCAGCGAATGCTCGCGATTGTTGACCACGCCGGCGCCGATATCCAGAGCGCTTCGCGCGGCGATCGTCCCAGACTTGGTGATGCCGCCGATCGTCTCGGCATCGTTATTGACCGTGCCGGCCGCGATGGAGATGACATCGCCGTAGATGCGTCCGGTACCGATGTTGTTGAGCGTGCCCGCATTGATCTGCGTATTGCGCCCATCGATAACGCCGCGGTTGTTCAGCGTGCCGGCGTTGACCACGGTAACGGCGCCGGCGATGTCGCCGTTTGCGGTGTTCTCGACCGTGCTGCCGCCGACGGTCAACCTCTGACCCGCAGCGAGCTTGCCGTTGTTGGTGAAGTTGCCGGTGGTGACGTAACTCAGATTGCCGTTGGCCGCGACCTCGCCGTTATTGACGATGTCCTGAGTCAAGGCAATGCTCAGATCCTTGCCCGACAGCGCGCGTCCGTCGCCGCTGTAGCGCGCCGCGTCGATGTTCAACAGCTTGTCGGCCACCAGCGTGCCGCCGGTGTTGATCAGGTTCAGCGTCTTGGCGCCGGGATTGGCCGCGTTTGGGTCGACGACGGCGACCGTGTCGCCGGCCGAGATCAGGCCGTTGCTGTTGTTGACGGTGCCGGCGCTGACGATCTTGGCGATCAGGTCCGCGCGGACCGCGCCGTTGCTGTTGTCCAGATTGCCGACGCCGAGGTTGACGTTCTTGCCCTCGATACCGCGCTCGGCCCGGTTGGTGTTGGCGTTGACGATAATGCCGGCATTGACCGTGGCGGTGCCTAGCGAGCGGATCAGCGCATCGCTGTTGTCGACGCTGCCGGCGTTGAGGGTGAGATCGCTCTTGGCCAGCAGTTGCCCGTTGCGATTGTCGAAGCCGGCGCCTTGGGTATTGATCGCGACCGTCGATTGGCCCAGAACCAGGCCGCCGCCGGTGTTGGCGAAACCCTGAGTATTCGCGGTCAAGGCTTCCTTCGCGCCGATGTAGCCGGCGGCGTTGCTCACCGCGCCAGCGTTCAGCGCCAACGTCCCGCCGCTGCTGATGCCGCCCTGCTTGGTGGCGTGGCCGGCCGCGTTGTCGTTGACCAGGCGCTGGCCGCGGGTGTCGATCGACATCGCGGTGCCGGACTGGATCAAGCCGGCGCTGTTGTTCAGCGCTCCGGACTTGAGCTCGACGGTCTTGACGCCGGCGATGGTGCCGCGCGCGTTCTCCAACGCGGCGACGCCCGAGTCGATGGCGATGCTGTCGCCGAAGATCTTTCCGTCGGCGTTGTCGAGGCCGCCGTTGCGCAAACGCGTCGCGCCGCCAGCCTGCAGAGTTCCGCCCGCGTTGTTGGTCGCGCCGCTGGTGACGACATCGAGCGCGCCTGCGACCGCCGCGACGGTGCCGCCGCGGTTGTCCAGGCTGGCCGCGTTGAGTGCGGCATTGCCATTGGCGGCGATGGTGCCGGCGCGGTTGCTGGCGGCGCCGCCGATCTGCGCGTTCAGATCGCCGACCGAAGTGAGGCGGCCGGCGTCGTTGTTGAGGCTGCCGGCGTTCAGGCGCAGATTGCCGCCCGCGCCGATCTCGCCTTTCGCGCTGTTGTCGACCGCGCCCACGACCGCGAGATCGAGCTTGGAGCCATCGGCCGCGCGCAAGATGCCGTTCTGGTTGATCAGGCTGCCGGCGCTCAGCGTGGTGTCGCCGTTGCTGGCGATGGTGCCGCCGCTGTTGTCGGCGCTGCCGGCGATGGCGATGCGGGTGGCGTCCTTGTCGGTCTGGACGATTTGACCGCCGCGATTGCTCAACGAGGCGGCTTCGATCGCGATGCGCTTGGCGTTGGCGGCGCCGCCGTCCTGGTTGAAGCCGCCCGACAGGGCGACGTTCAAGCCGCCGTTGCTGACGATCCGGCCGTTGCCGCCGTTGTAGTCGCCGCCGGCGATCTTCAACGCCCCGCTGCCGGCATGCTCGATCTTGCCGCCGTTGTTGCCGATCCTCGCCGCTTGCAGGGTCAGGTCCGCGCCGTTGCTGGCGATGCGGCCGCCGCTGTTGTCGAGGGTGCCGCGCGCCAGCAGCGTGCTGGCGCCGGTGCCGGTCTGGACGATCTCGCCGCCCTGGCCGTTGCCGAGGTTGCCGACCTGGATATCGAGTCGATTGGCGTTGAGCTTGCCGCCTTCGTTGCTCAGCGTCTGAGCGGCGTTGCCCGTGGTCGCGACGCGCAAGCTACCGGCGGTGGCGACGGTGGCCTTGCGGGTGGCGATGTCGCCCTGGGTCGCGGTCAGCGCGATGTTGGCCGCGCTGGTCTGGCTGTTCGACACATCGACACTGCCACCCTGCAAGCTGGCGTCGCCGGCCGCCAGAGTGGTGCCTTGCGCGACCAGCGCGCCGCTGGCGGTGACCTGCAGCGCGCCCGCGCCGGCGAGTTTGCCGTCGTTCTGCACGCCCGCGCCCAGCACGCCGCTCTTGCCGCCCTGCACGCTGGCGGCGGCGACGGTCAGGTTGCGGCCGGCGGTGATGCCGCCGTCGTTGCTCAACGCGCCGCCGACCGCGAGGGTGACGTCGTTGCCGCCGCGCAAGCTGCCGCTGTTGGCCAGGCCGCCGGCGCGGACGCTGAGGTCGGTGTTGGCGCCGATCTGGCCCTGCGCGTTGTTCAGCGCCCCGGTCACGTTCAATTGGGTGCCGGCTTGGGCCGACTGGATGCTGCCCTTGCTGTTGTCCAGCGACGCGGCGTTCAAGCTCACGCCGCGATTGGCGACCAGGTTGCCGGTGTCGTTGATGGCGTGGCCGGCGACGTTGGCGGTCAGCGCGCCGACTGCGGAAACGCTGCCGCGGGTGTTGTCGGCGTTGCCGCCGACGCTGAGGCTGGCATCGCCGGCGCTGGTGAGCTGGCCGCCGACGTTGAAGAAATCGCCGCTGGCGAAAATGTTCAGGCTGCCGGCATTGAGCTTGCCGCCGCTGTTGTCGAAGCGTTCGACGTTGGCGTTGAACGCGCGGCTGATGTTGAGGGTGCCGCCGTGGTTGTCGAAGCGCGGCTGGTTGACGGTGAGGCTGGCCAGGCTGAGCGTGCCGCCGCTGTTGTCGATATCGGCGCTGCGCGCATCGATGTCGCCGCCGGCGTAAATCCGCCCGCCGTCGTTGCGCACCGCGCCCGCAGCGGCGATCGCGCCCGGCGATGGCGGAACATAAGGCGGCGGGATAACGCCGCCGGTCTCGCCACCGGGCGTACCGCCGCCCGGAGTGCCGGGGTTACCTGGATTACCGGGATTGCCAGGATTGCCGCCGCCCGGATTGCCCGGACCGGTGCCCGGCGTCGAAGCGATCGGTTCCAGCCCGATCGTGCCGCCCTTGTTGCTCAGCTTCGGCGCGTTCAACACCAGCGCGGCGCTGCTGGTCTGGCGCAAGGTGCCGCCGCGGTTGTCCAGATCGCCGGCGGCGCTGGCCAATTCCAGGCGCGAGCCTTCCAGCGTGCCGCCCTTGCCCGCGGCCGCGTTGCTCAGGTCGCCTTGGGTGGCGATCTTAAGATTGCCGCCGCTCGACACCCGCCCGCTGTTGCTCAGCGTGGCCGCGCTCAGGTTCGCATCGGCCGTGCCCTGCAGAGTTCCTAGATTTTCCAGGCGTCCGGCGCTGGTGACCACCAACTGCCCGGCGCTGGCCAGCGGCGCGCCGGCGACGTTGCTCGCGGCCGCCTGCACGGTGCCGGCGTTGCGCACGCCCAGGCCGGCTTCGGTGCCGATCAGTACGATCTTGCCGGCGTACATGCCGCCGAGCGCGGCGACGTCGAGCGCATAGGTCGGAGCGTTGCCGGCGCCGGCGGCCGCATCGATGCGGCTGTGATCGGCGGAAACCTGATTGGCGCCGGTCACCACCTTCAGCTCGCTCGCCCAGATGCCGGCGTTGGCTTGCACCGCGCGCGCCAGAATCGCCGCGTAATCGGTGCGGCTCAGATCCAGGCCCTTGCCGTCGATGGCGATGGTGCCGCCGCGGACCAGAAACCCGTCCAGGCCGCCGAGCGAATTCATCTGCGGCGTGCCGGTGGTCAAGGTGGCGCGGCTGGCGTTGATGAAGCCGCCGCCGTCGACCGAAATACCGGCCGGGTTGGCGATCACCACTTCGGCGCGCTGGCCGCCGACTTCCAGGTAGCCGCGCAGTTGGCTGGGATTGCCGCCGTTGACCTCGTTGAGAATGATCCGCGCCGAGCCGCCGGCCAGATTCGGATTGCCCTGCACCCAGCCGCCCAATTGGGTTTGCGCGTTGGTCCGGCTGTTGTTGAGGACCGCGCCCTCGGGGCCGACATTGAATTGCTGGTAGACGTTGCGGCTGACCCCGGCCGCCGACGGCGTCTGGATGTTCACCAGCGGCAGGCCGTTGGGCGTGGTCAGTATCACCGGCCGCTGACCGGCCGGCGCGTCGGGCGCGCCGACGATCTGGCCGCGGCTGGGCGGCGCGGCCAAGGCGGCCAGCACCACCACCAGCGCGGTCGCCGGGGCGGTGGCGCGGTGGCTGGATGCACTGGTGCCGGCGCGTGCGATGGGCCTGTCGTGGCTGAGGTCCGTGGCCGGAGAGACGTCGCCGGAATTACGCGCGACAAGCGAAGCGTTGCGGTGCAGCGGACCGTTCATGAGGGTCGTCCTTGAAAAAACTTCGGTGTGTCTGCGCCCTGCCGTTGCCGAGCATCCGACGGGCGTTCGGCTATACAGACGGCCACGCTCACGCGATCCCTACTGTCGCCCACGCTTTTTCGCGACGACGTGTCGATTCATTGACGGATGTCACACTCGAAAAATGCCTCGCCGGGCCCCGCAATCCAGATGGTTTCTGTTGAAAACACCGAAAAATGGCGCATTCATGCATATTCCCGGTGCACGCCGGCGTCCCGCCCGGCCGCTGGATCGGCGGCCACGGCCAACCCCCCCGGCCCGCGCCGCTCTATTGGGCAAATCCAGCCAGCCCACTAGACTCGACCCCGCCCCCCGCCGATTCGGCGCGGGCCAACGCCAATCCGCTCCAACCAAGAGAAACCCGCGAATGAAATCCCATGTTGTCGGCGCCCTGATCCTGATCGTCATCGGCACCTTGTTCCTGCTCAACAACCTGGGCTTCACCAACCTCAGCCTGACCAAAGTGCTGGTGACCTACTGGCCGGCGATCCTGATCGCAGTCGGCCTGGGCCTGCTGTTCAAGCGCAACTAGCGCCGCGCCCGCCATGTCCGGACGCATCGACTTCAACTGCGATCTCGGCGAAGGCTGCGGCGACGACGCCGCGATCCTGCCCTACGTCAGCTCGGCCAACATCGCCTGCGGCGGCCATGCCGGCGACGACGCGACGATGCGCGCGACCCTGCGCCTATGCCGCCGGCACGGCGTCGCCGCGGGCGCGCACCCGGGCTACGACGATCCCGAGCATTTCGGCCGCCGCACCTTGCCGCTGAGCCGCGACGAAATCGGCATGCTGATGCTCGGGCAACTGGCGCGGCTGGCCGCGATCGGCAACGACGAAGGCGTGCGGCTGACTCACGTCAAGCCGCACGGCGCGCTGTACAACCTGGCCGCCGACGATCGCATCGTCGCCGAAGCCATCGTCGGCGCGGTCGCCGCGTTCGATCCGAACCTGATCGTCTACGGCCTGGCCCAATCGCAACTCACCGACGCGGCCGAACAGGCCGGCCTGCGCGCCGCGCACGAGGTGTTCGCCGAACGCGGCTACGCGGCCAACGGCCGGCTGCTGCCGCGCGGGCAAGCCGGCGCGGTGATCGAATCGCTGCAAGACTCGATCCGCCAGGTGCGCGATCTGGTCCTGCACGGCGAAGTCGAAGTCGCCGGAGGCGGCCGCATCGGTTTGCGCGCCGACACCCTGTGCCTGCACGGCGATCGCAGCGATGCGCCGCAGTTCGCCCGCGCGGTGCGCCAGGCCCTGGAAGCCGACGGAATCCAGGTAGCCGCGCTGTGACCCGCGCGCGTTCGCGCTCGCCCCTCACCTTCTTTCTTCGCTACCAGGACGCGGCATGAATTATTGGCCCTTGATCGGCGTCGCCGCGGTCGTGCTCGGCTTCGTATTGCGGCTCAATCCGGCGCTGGTGGTGGTCGCCGCCGGCTTCATCACCGGACTGGCCGCCCAGCTCTCGCCGCTGGACGTGCTGGAAGTGCTGGGCAAGGCCTTTACCGACAAGCGCTTCCTGCTGCTGTTCCTGCTGACCCTGCCGGTGATCGGCCTGCTCGAACGCCACGGGCTGAAAGAACACGCGCAGCACTGGGTCGCGCGATTGCGTGGCGCGACCATGGGCCGCTTGCTGATCGCGTATTTGTTCATGCGCCAACTGGCCTCCGCGCTCGGCCTGACCAGCCTGGGCGGCCACCCGCAAACGGTGCGGCCGCTGCTGGCGCCGATGGCCGAGGGCGCGGCGCAAACCGCGCACGGCGAGCTGAGCGAGGACGAACGCCAGCGCATCCGCGCGATGGCCGCCGGCACCGACAACGTCGGCCTGTTCTTCGGCGAAGACATCTTCATCGCCTTCGGCGCGGTGCTGCTGATCCAGAGCTTCTTCGCCGAACACGGCTACAAGCTCGATCCGCTGCAGATCGCGCTGTGGGGCATTCCCACCGCGATCTGCGCCTTCGTCATCCACGTGCTGCGGGTGCTGCGGTTCGAGCGCCAGTTGGCGCGGCGGATCGAACAGGCACGACGCGAGAAAGCCGCCGCCGATCAGGCGCCGTCGCCATGATTACCCTGACCTTCGTTTACTGGTTGATGGGTGCCTACTTCGCCGCGCTGGCCTGGCGCGGCGTCGGCGACAAGGCCAATCCGCGCCGCTACACCACCGCCTTGTTCTGGGGCTTGATCGCCGCGTTGATGTTCCTGGCCGAGCATCTGCCGAACAAAGTCGTCGGCGCCTGCGTGGTGCTGCTGGCGGTGCTGGCCGGTTTCGGCGGGCTCGGCAAGGGCGGCTACGCGGAAACCGGCCACGAGGAAAAACAGGCCGAAGCCCGGCGCCTGGGCAATAGCCTGTTCTGGCCGGCGCTGCTGATTCCGGCGGTCACGCTGGTCGGCGCGCTCGGCCTGAAATACGTCAGCATCGGCGGCACGCCGCTGCTGCAGACCGCCAACGTGACCTTGATCGCGCTGACCCTGGCCTGCGTGGTCGCGTTGTTCGCCGCCTGCCGACTGACCCGGCAAACGCCGTGGAGCGGCGTGGAGCAATCGCGCCGGCTGGTCGATTCGGTCGGCTGGGCGGCGCTGCTGCCGCTGCTGCTGGCCGCGCTGGGCAGCGTGTTCGAGGCCGGCGGCGTCGGCCAGGCCGTGGCCGGGGTGGTGCGTTCGCTGATTCCGGTCGACAACGCCTTCGTGGTGGTGCTGGCCTATGCGCTGGGGATGGCCTTGTTCGCCGCGATCATGGGCAACGCCTTCGCCGCATTCCCGGTGATGACCGGCGGCATCGCGCTGCCGCTGCTGATCCAGCACCACGGCGCCGACGTCGCCTCGCTGGCGGCGATCGGCATGCTCTCGGGCTATTGCGGCTCGTTGATGACGCCGATGGCGGCCAATTACAACCTGGTCCCGGCCGCGCTGCTGGAACTCAAGGACCCTTACGGGGTGATCCGCGCGCAATGGCCGACCGGGGCGTTCCTGCTGATCTGCAATGTGTTGCTGATGTACTGGATCGCGTTCCGTTGAGCGCGCAGCGGCAAACGCAAGGCTGCGTGCTGTTGACCGGGTTCGAACCGTTCGGCGGCGACAGCGAGAACGCCAGTTGGGACGCGGTGCGCTTGCTCGACGGGGTCGTGATCGACGCCGCGGGCGACGGCTATCGCATCGCCGCGCGCCGCTTGCCGGTCGCGTTCGGCCAATCGGTGAGTGTGTTGCGCGAGCACCTGGACGCGCTGCGGCCGCGGATGGTGCTGTGCGTGGCCCAGGCCGGCGGACGCGCGCAGTTGTCGATCGAGCGGGTGGCGATCAACATCGACGACGCGCGCATCGCCGACAACCTGGGCGCGCAACCGATCGACACGCCGATCCTTGCCGACGGCCCGGCGGCGTACTTCGGCACGCTGCCGATCAAGGCCATGCTCGCGGCGATCCGCGCCGCCGGCATCCCCGCCGAGATCTCGCAGACCGCCGGCACCTACGTGTGCAACCACGTCTACTACGGGCTGATGCACGCCTTGAGCGAACCCGGCCGCGCCGGCGTTCGAGGCGGCTTCATCCACATTCCGTATTCTCCCGCGCAAGCGCAGCGGTATCCCGGCGCAGCCGGTCTGGCCACCGAAACCGTGGTCCAGGCCCTGCGGCTGGCGATACGCACCGCGCTGGCGACCCCGACCGACCGGCGCATCGCCGGCGGCGCCGAACACTGACGATCACCGCGGCCACGGCCGCCCGATGGAGCCTTCCCATGCACCGCATCCTGCTCGCTGCCTTGCTTGCCGCCGCGTCCTTCGCCGCCGCGCCCGCGTACGCCGGCCTGTTCGACAAGAACCCCGACCAAGTGGCGCAGGAAGCGGTCGCCAAGAACCTGCGCGCGGTGACCTTGTGGGTCGACGCCACCTGGGGCTTCCGCAATCAGGGCGCGGCCAATGCGCTCAGCCGTGCGCATCAGGCCTTCACCACTCGCGGGTATGACGTGGTGAGCGTGGAGCCGTATATCGAGAACGGGGATTTGCAGGGGTTCTTTGTTACGTATCAGAAGCCGTAAGAGCGAAGTCAAAATGGATTCCGGCTTTCGCCGGAATGACGGTCCGGAAGGTGCGCGGCTTGGTTAGCGGCGCTGAGTCTGTTTCGGATGCCGAATCCCGCATCGCCAATCTCCGCCGAAAAAAAACGCGCCGATGCCTGAGGCATCGGCGCGTTCGTTTTTGCGGGATTGGAATCCAGTCGATCCGCTCTATACGAATCCCCAGTTCCCCAACCCCCAATCCCTAACCCCGGCTGTTACCGCGCAACCACCACGCGGGTACCGGCGATCTGATCGTGCAGGCAGCGACGGTCTTCGCGGAAGATCATCAGGATGTCGACCAGCGACACCACCGCGCCCAGGCACGGAATGATGCCGATGCCGTTCTGGAACAGGTAGCGCTTGCCCATCAGCGTGGCCAGGCTGGGCTTGTTGCCGTCGAGGTCGACGATCTTGATCTTCATGACCTTCTTGCCCCAGGTCTGGCCGGTCTGGCTCAGCGGCAGGTACTGGACCAGGAAGAACAACACCAGGCCGCCCAAGCCCCACAGGATCTGCAGGCCGTAGGGCTGCACGCCCGACTGGGCGGCTTCGGTGACCGCGGCGAAATAGCCGCCGATGAACATCAGCGGCAACAGCAACACCATCATGATCACGCCGTCGATGATCGCCGCCACCAGGCGGATGCCGCGCTCGGCCAGCTCCTGATCGCCGGTATCGGCAACGTTTACCGGCGACTGCGGGCTTTGGTAAGGGTTCTGCGGGTCCATTCGTCTACTCCTTGCTGGTTGATAGGGCGTCCGTGGTTCCCCAACCGCGGCGCCTTGGATTTACCCGGCGAAGATAGCAGGCGCGAGCGCCAACTGACGCATCGGATCGTGCCGATTCGCATCCGATCGGTGGCTGGGCGGGTTGGTTGCGCGCGGTGGCGGCCCGGATTCGGGATTCGGGATTCGGGATTCGGGATTCGGGATTCGGGATTCGGGATTCGGGATTCGGGATTCGGGATGCCGGATGCCGGATGCCGGATGCCGGATGCCAGACACGAAACTCAAATACAGCGCCCCCCACCTACCGTCATTCCCGCGAACGCGGGAATCCAGAGCCTTTCGTGCGAGAACGCTTGAAGTCGCTGGATTCCCGCCTTCGCGGGAATGACGGCCTGGAAGGATGACGCTGAAGGCTCTTGGCTCTGGATGTTCGGCTGCGCCGAAGTAAAGCGGAGCCCGCCTTCGCGGGAACGACGCCCCGGAGGGATCGCGCTGAAGTCCCCAGACCGGCCCCGCACCGGGCCGAAGATCGGCCCGAGACCGAGCAACGCCCGGCCAGCCGCCGATCAGGTCCGCGGCAAGGTAACCCCGGTCTGCCCCTGATACTTGCCGCCGCGGTCCTTATAAGAGGTCTCGCAAACCTCGTCGGACTGGAAGAACAGCATCTGCGCCACGCCTTCGTTGGCGTAGATGCGCGCCGGCAGCGGCGTGGTGTTGCTGAATTCCAGGGTCACGTGGCCTTCCCACTCCGGTTCCAGCGGGGTCACGTTGACGATGATGCCGCAGCGCGCGTAGGTGCTCTTGCCCAGGCACACCACCAGCACGTCGCGCGGGATCCGGAAGTACTCGACCGTGCGCGCCAGCGCGAACGAGTTCGGCGGGATGATGCACACGTCGTTCTCGATGTCGACGAAGCTGCCCGGATCGAAATGCTTCGGGTCGACGATGGTCGAGTTGATGTTGGTGAACACCTTGAACTCGCGCGAGCAACGCACGTCGTAGCCGTAGCTGGAGGTGCCGTAGCTGACGATGCGCTGGCCGTCGGCGGCGTGCTTGACCTGGCCGGCTTCGAACGGCTCGATCATGCCGCCGGGTTGCTCGGACATGCGGCGGATCCAGCGGTCGGACTTGATGCTCATGCGGTGTTCCAATCAGGGCGCGGCACGGCCGCGCGGTAAAGGTCGATTGTAAGGGCTGCGGCGGACGCGCCGAAATCCGACGCGTCCGGGCTCAGCCGAGCAGCGAAGCGGAGATCGACGGCGTCACCCGCGGCCGCCGCGCCAACTGCGCGGCCAGCCGGCGCGCGGCGCCGCGGTAAGCGCGGGCGGCGGCCGAGTCGGGCTGGGCCGCCACCACCGGCACGCCGGCGTCGCCCTGCTCGCGGATCGCGATTTCCAGCGGCAGGCTGCCCAGCAACGGCACGCCGTACTGCGCGGCCATGCGCGCGCCGCCGCCTTCGCCGAACAGGTGCTCGGCGTGGCCGCAGTTGGAGCACACGTGCACCGCCATGTTCTCGATCAGGCCCAGCACCGGCACCTGCACTTTCTCGAACATCCGCAGCGCCTTGCGCGCGTCCAGCGTGGCCACGTCCTGCGGCGTGGTCACGATCACCGCGCCGGCCACCGGAATCTTCTGCGACAAGGTCAGCTGGATGTCGCCGGTGCCCGGCGGCAAATCCACGATCAGATAGTCCAGCTCGCTCCACTGAGTGTCGTTGAGCAAGGTGGTCAGCGCCGAGGTCGCCATCGGCCCGCGCCAGATCATCGGCGTGTCCTGCTCCACCAGCGGCCCGATCGACATCGCCTCGATGCCGTGCGCGCGCAGCGGTTCGATGTGCTTGCCGTCGGGGCTGTCGGGCTTGCCGTGCGCGCCGAGCATGGTCGGCACGCTGGGGCCGTAGATATCGGCGTCGAGCACGCCCACGCGGGCGCCGTCGGCGGCCAGGGCCAGGGCCAGATTGACCGCGGTGGTGGACTTGCCCACCCCGCCCTTGCCCGAACCGACCGCAATCAGGTTGCGCACATTGCTCAGCGGCGACAGGTTCGGCTGGACCGCGTGCGAGACGATCCGCGAATTCAATTCCAGGCTGGCCAGGCTCAGGCCCTGCGGCGCCAGCAGCGCGCCGATCGCCGATTCCAGACCGGCGCGCAGGCCGGCCAGCGGGTAGCCGGCGTTGATCGACACCGCGACCCGGCCCTCGGCGGCGCCGGCGCGCACGCGCGCCTCGCTGTCGGCCAGGCTCAGCTCGGTGTCGGGGAGGAACAAGGCCGCGATGGCCGCTTGCAGGTTCTCGCTCATACCGGCGATCCGGTCGGGCGCGGGGTGTGTTGGCGCATGGGAACTCGATAAGAAGGGTGCCGCCGCGGCGGCCGGTGCACATGGTAAAGCCTGCGGCCGGGCGACGCCCGCCCCGCGCCGCCGGCCAGCGGACGGGCCGCGTTCCCGTGGCCGCGCGGCGATGGCGCGGCCGGTGGCGAAGGATGTCGGATTCGTTAAAACAACCACTCAAATTTGCATTAATGCGCCAGAACGGGCCGCCCAACCGCAGCGGCCGCCGACCGTCGCCGCCCTGGCGAGTGAAAGAAAAATATTGACTTCCCGCACATATTGCGAAATCACAATATCATTGCATTCAATTACTTGAATCGACACACTCCGCAAAGACAGGGAGCCGAACCGGCATCTGAAAGCGAATTACAGCCGTGTTAAGTTCAGCGATGTAAAGGAGTTGTTAATGCCAGGAAAGGCAACCAAAACACGCAAATCGACTCATTCACAGATCGGTTCCACGATTCCAGTTCTTAGTTAGGGGAAACACCAGATGGCAGTACAAACGCTCGGCCTGCAACGCAGCAGGCTGACGGCGGCGCTCTGCTCCGCGATCCTGATTTCCGCCACCGGCGGCGCCTACGCCGCCGACGCCGAAGGCGCGCCCGCCACCACCACCGACATCGACGCGGTCACCGTGACCGGCTCGCGCATCAAGCGCATCGGCTTCGTCACCCCGTCGCCGGTGGTCGGGATCAGCTCGGAAGAAATTCGCGCCACCGGCGCTGTGACCATCTCCGATCTGATGACCACCCTGCCGCAGCTGTCGGCGACCTACACCCTGGGCAACTCGACCCGCTCGATCGGCACCGCCGGCCTGGGCCTGCTCGACCTGCGCGGCATGGGCACCACCCGCACCCTGGTGCTGGTCAACGGCCGCCGCCACGTCGGCGGCCTGTCCGGCTCGACCGCGGTCGACATCAACACCATTCCGGTGGAACTGATCGAGCGCGTGGAAGTGATCACCGGCGGCGCCTCGGCCGTCTACGGCGCCGACGCGGTCGCCGGCGTGGTCAACTTCATCATGAAGAAGAAGTTCGACGGCTACGAGCTGCGCGCCCAGACCGGCGACGCCAGCGAAGGCGACTTCAGCCGCTCGTTCTTCAGCGTCACCGGCGGCAACGAGTTCGCCGAAGGCCGCGGCAACATCGTGTACTCGGCCGAGTACAGCAAGCAGGACCGTTTCGGCCGCGGCGACCGCAAGATCGCCCGCGACTACATGGTCAACATGCCCAACCCGAACTTCAATCCGGCCCTGCCGCCCTCGCAGGAGAACCCGCAGCGCGTGTTCATGGGCCCGGGCGGCAACTCCAGCATTTCCTACGGCGGCACCTTCAACGCCGGCGGCAAGCGCTACCAGTTCAATCCCGACGGCACCTACCGCCCGACCCGTTACGACGGTCCGCGCGACGGCGCCAACACCTGCGTGGATTGCGATTTCGTCGATCTCAACGGCGTGGCCGACCTGCAGCCGGGCTTCGACCGCTACAGCTTCAACACGCTGCTGAACTACGACATCAACGAGAACCACAAGTTCTTCTTCGAAGGCAAGTACACCAAGACCGAGTCGGACTTCCTGGCCCAGCCGGCCTACGACCAGCCCTTCCGCATCCGTCGCGACAACGCTTACCTGTCGCCGCAGCTGGCCGCGCTGATGGACGCCAACGGCCTCAACAGCCTGACCGACCGCGACAAGATGCTGCAGATCGCGCGCTTCAACGTCGACGCCGGCCGTCGCGGCGAACACGTGGAGCGCACCACCCAGCGCTACGTCGCCGGCCTGGAAGGCTTCCTCGGCGAGAACTGGAGCTACGAGGTCTCGGCCAACTACGGCAAGACCGAGATCGACCGCCTCAACCTCAACAACCGCATCAACGACCGTTGGCAGGCCGGCATGGACGTGGTCCGCGACGGCGCCGGCAACCTGGTCTGCCGCGTCTCGCTCGACCCCAACGCGATCAACCCCAACACCAACGCGCGCTACCTCGACCTGTCGCGTCAGGGCTGCGTGCCGTTCAGCGTGTTCGGCAACGGCGCGATCAACCCGCAGGCGGCCGACTGGTTCAACTACGATGCGGTCAACCGCACCCAGCTGACCCAGAAGGTCTTCAGCGCCTCGGTCGCCAACAGCTCGCTGTTCGAGCTGCCGGCCGGCAGCGTCGGTTTCGCCGGCGGCGTGGAATGGCGCAAGGAAACCAGCCAGGAGATCACCGATCCGCTGGCCGCGCAGGGCCTGACCTTCCTCAACTCGATCCCCAGCCGCAAGGGCGAGTACAGCGTCAAGGAAATCTTCGCCGAAACCACCATCCCGCTGCTCGCCGATCTGCCGGGCATCCAGCGCCTGAGCATGGACCTGGCCGGCCGTTACTCCGACTACAGCACGGTCGGCGAAACCAAGACCTGGAACGTCGGCCTGGATTGGGCGATCAACGACTCCTTCCGCGTCCGCGCCAGCCTGGCGCAAGCGGTGCGCGCGCCGAACATCGGCGAGCTGTTCAACCCGCAGACGCAGAACTTCGCTCCGATCTACGACCCGTGCGAAACCCGCGCCGGCCGTCGCAACTCGGTCAACACCGCGGCCGATCCGGCGCTGCGCGCGCGCAACTGCGCCGCGCTGGGCCTGCCGGCCGACTTCAAGAACGAGTACGGCGGCAACTACCCGGGCGTGAGCGGCGGCAACCCCGACCTGGCGGTCGAGGAAGCACGTTCGTTCTCCTACGGCTTCGTCTGGCAGCCCGAGTTCATCCAGGGCTTCGGCCTGTCGGTGGACTACTGGCGCGTCAATCTGAAGGACGCGATCGGCGCGGTCTCGGCCGAAGCCATGGCCACCCGCTGCGTGGATTCGCCCGGCGGCATCGGCAACGACTTCTGCGCGCAGATCAAGCGCGCCCCGGCCGGCGGTTACACCGACGCGCAGGGCCGCAACTTCCCGGCCGGCGTGATCTACAACTGGACCGCGCTCAACGAGAACCTGGCCCGCTCGCGCCGCGCCGGCGTCGACATCGAAGCCGATTACCGCTTCGAAATGCTCGGCGGCCAAGCCTCGCTGCGCTTCGTCGGCACCCGCCTGATCACCTCGCGCGAATGGGAGTTCCAGGACTTCCCGAACGAGTACAAGGAATACCTGACCTACGTCAGCGATCCGCGCTGGCGCGCCTCGCTCAACGCCAGCTACAAGATCGGCCAGTGGCGCGCGAGCTGGGACATGCGCTACATCGACGGCAACCTGCGGGTGGAGCCGTGGAGCTACAACAGCAACCCGGGCCAGGTCAGCCCGATCCGCAATCCGTCCTACACCTACCACAACCTGCAGGTCGGCTATAAGGTCCCCAACACCGGACTGGACCTGTACATCGGCGCCGACAACGTGTTCGACAAGGATCCGCCGCTGAACTACTTCGGCGAACTGGCGACCAACTCGAACTACGACACCATCGGCCGTTACGTGTACGCCGGCGCCAGCTACAAGTTCTGATCGCTGGCGATCGCTTCACCGTTGCAACGACAAGCCCGGCGCATGCCGGGCTTGTCGTTTTCGCCGTCCGCCCGCGCCGCGGCGACGCCGGTTCGGCCGCGCCGGGCCGATGCGGCCACGGCCTGAACGCAGGCGCGCGGCGACTTCCATACCCGGGCGGATGCGGTATAAAGGCTGCAACCGCCGGACCGGCCTTTACCGGACGCGGTCCGCACTCACGCTCACTGTCTCTGGGAGGGGATACATGCGCACCAAACTGCTCGCATTGTTGTTGCTGGCGCTGCCGACGGCGGTATTCGCCCAGGCCACGCCGGTCGGTACGTGGACCACCATCGACGACAAGACCGGCAAGCCCAAGTCGGTCGTGGAAATCTACGAAGCCAAAGACGGCAGCCTGGCCGGACGGGTCAACGAAGTCCTGCAATCCGAACGCGGCCCCAACCCGGTGTGCGACAAGTGCTCGGGCGAGCGCAAGGGCAAGCCGGTCAAGGGCATGGTGATCCTGTGGGGCATCCGCAAGGACGGCGACACCTGGGACGGCGGCCAGATCCTGGACCCGGCCTCGGGCAAGATCTACTCGGTCAAGGTCACCCCCACCGACGGCGGCAAGAAGCTCGACGTGCGCGGTTTCATGGGCTTCTCGATGCTCGGCCGCACCCAGACCTGGATGCGTCAGGAATAAGTCTCGGCCGGTCCGTTGTCTTACGGAAACCCGGCCTCGGCCGGGTTTCTTGCTTTGGGGCGGCTTTCGAAACCCGCGGGCACCGCCTCGAAACCCTTCACAACGCCGCCCCCAGAACGTCATCCCCGCGAAGGCGGGGATCCAGAGACTTCAGAGCCCTGTCGCGATAAGGCCCTGGATCCCCGCCTTGGCGGGGATGACGGACCGGAAGCAGCAGGCGCCTCGCACCTTCGACACGCAAACCGCCGCCGCGCACCCAAGCCCCGCGCGGCCCCCATGCCATAATTCACGACCACCCACGGCCCATCCGCTTATGTCCCGCGAAATCGTCGTCTCCAACGCCCTGCCGTACGCCAATGGCGAGTTGCACCTCGGTCATTTGGTCGGCTACATGCAGGCCGACATTTGGGTTCGCGCGCAACGCATGAGCGGCAACACCGTCCACTACATCTGCGCCGACGACACCCACGGCACGCCGATCATGCTCGGCGCGGAGAAGGCCGGGAAAACCCCGGAAGCCTTCGTCGCCGACATCCAGGTCCGCCACGAGCGCGATTTCGCCGATTTCGGGGTCAAGTTCGATCACTACGACTCGACCCACTCGGCCGCCAACCGCACCCTCACCGAGGGCTTCTACGCGCGCCTGGACAACAACGGCCACATCCAGCGGCGTTCGGTCGCGCAGTTGTTCGATCCGGTCAAGCAGATGTTCCTGCCCGACCGCTACGTCAAAGGCATCTGCCCCAACTGCGGCAAGCCCGACCAGTACGGCGACAACTGCGAGAACTGCGGCGCGACCTACGCCCCGACCGAACTCAAGGAACCGCGCTCGGTGGTCAGCGGCGCGGTGCCGGAGCTGCGCGAGTCGGAGCACTTCTTCTTCGAAGTCGGCCACTTCGATGCGTTCCTGCGCGAGTGGCTGGCCGGCGACGTCGGCACCCCGGGGATCAAGGCCAAGCTGCACGAATGGCTGGATGCCGAAGGCGGCCTGCGCGCCTGGGACATCTCGCGCGACGCGCCCTATTTCGGTTTCGAAATCCCCGGCCACCCGGGCAAGTACCTGTACGTCTGGCTCGACGCGCCGATCGGCTACCTGAGCAGCTTCCAGGTGCTGTGCGAACGCGAAGGCCTGGATTTCTGGTCGTACCTGGCGCGCGACAGCCAGGCCGAACTGCACCACTTCATCGGCAAGGACATCGTCACCTTCCACGGCCTGTTCTGGCCGGCGGTGCTGCACGGCGCCGGTTTCCGCGCGCCGACCCGGCTGCACGTCAACGGCTATCTGATGGTCAACAGCGAGAAGATGTCCAAATCGCGCGGCACCTTCATCATGGCCCGCACCTATCTCGACGTCGGTCTGGACCCGGAAGCGCTGCGCTATTACTTCGCCACCAAGACCAGCGGCGGCGTGGAAGACATCGACCTCAACCTCGCCGACTTCGTCGCCCGGGTCAACGCGGACGTGGTCGGCAAGTTCGTCAACCTCGCCAGCCGCTGCGCCGGTTTCATCGAGAAGCGTTTCGACGGCCGCCTCGCCGACGCCCTGCCCGACCCGGCGATGTACCAGCGCTTCGTCGATCAGCTGATCCCGATCGCCCAGGCCTACGACCGCAACGAAGCGGCGACCGCGGTGCGCCTGACCATGGCGCTGGCCGATGAGGCCAACAAGTACATCGACGAATACAAGCCCTGGGTGCTGGCCAAGCAGGAAGGCGCCGAGGCGCAACTGCAGGCGGTGTGCACGCAGGGCCTGAATCTGTTCCGCGTGCTCGCCGCCGCGCTCAAGCCGGTGCTGCCGCGCGTGGCCGCGCAGGCCGAAGCGTTCCTGCGCGCGCCGGTCGCGCACTGGGGCGACCTGGCCGCGCCGCTGGCCGCGCACAGCATCGGCGCCTACGCGCCGCTGTTCACCCGTATCGACACGAAATTGATTGAGAACATGATCGAAGCCAGCATCGAATCCCTCGCCCCCACCGCGCCCGCGCAGCCCGCCGCGAACACGGCCAAGGCCGAAACCGCGCAACCTGCCGCGGCCAAACCCGAAGCCGCAAAAGCCGAAGCCGGCGCTGGCGCGACCATCGCCATGGACGATTTCGCCAAGCTCGATCTGCGCGTGGGCAAGGTGCTGGTCTGCGAATTCGTCGAAGGCTCCGACAAGCTGCTGCGCTTCGAACTCGACGCCGGCGATCTGGGCAAGCGCCAGATCTTCTCCGGCATCCGCGGTTCTTATGCCGAACCTTCGAGCCTGGTCGGCCGCAGCGTGGTGTTCATCGCCAACCTCGCCCCGCGCAAAATGCGCTTCGGCGTCAGCGAAGGCATGATCCTCTCGGCCGGTTTCGACGGCGGCAACCTGTTCCTGCTCGACGCCGACGGCGGCGCCGAGCCGGGCATGCCGGTGCGTTGACGGCGGAATTCGCGATTTGGGAGATCAGGCTCCGATAGCGCCTGGTCTCCACGGGACACAGCCATGCAGTCGCCAATCCCCGATCCCGAATCCCTGGTCCCGGCGCTGGTAGAGCGCCTGGACCGATTGCTGCCGCAGACCCAGTGCGGCCAATGCGGCTACGCCGGTTGCCGGCCGTATGCCGAAGCGATGGCGCGCGGCGAAGCCGATATCGACCACTGCCCGCCCGGCGGCGACGCCGGCGCGCGCGCGTTGGCGCGTTTGCTCGATGTGCCCGCGCGCCCGTACGACCGCACGCGCGGGGAACATAAGCCCGCGCCGGTGGCGCTGATCGTCGAAGCCGATTGCATCGGCTGCACCAAGTGCATCCAAGCCTGCCCGGTCGATGCGATCGTCGGCGGTTCCAAGCACATGCACACGGTCATCGAACCGCTGTGCACCGGGTGCGAGTTGTGCGTTCCGGCGTGCCCGGTGGACTGCATCGTGTTGGTTGCGCCGGCGGCGTAAGGCGCTCGATCCTTGCGCGGTTCGCGCTGGGCTTGCGGGAGCGCGGAGTTTCCTTCTTGCCCTGCCGCGTTCTTGCTCCGGCGTAATCGCGGCAACCCAACTGCGCCGAATCCCTCACTCCCCGTCATTCCGGCGAAAGCCGGAATCCATTTTGATCTTGCTGTTGCTCTCGGCTTCAGACGGCAACGGCAACAGCAACGTCAAAATGGATTCCGGCTTTCGCCGGAATGACGGCATGGAGGTCTCGTTCCTCCGCGTGAGTTCCACTCTCGCCGCAATGACGGTGGGGAGGTCTCGTACCAACGTCAAAATGGGTTCCGGCTTTCGCCGGAATACGGCGGGGAGATATCGACCTCAGCCCTTCACCGCGCATCAATGCTTCGGCGTAGCCCCATCCGGCTTGCGCTCGCCCTTCGCCGCATCGACCGGCTTGCCCTCGCGCGTATCCGGGGTCAGCCGCACCGACGGCGCCACCGTCGGCGGCGGCGCCAGATCCGCGGTGCCTTGCGCGCAGGCCGAACACACCCGCTCGATCTTGTAGCCCTTGCCGCGCAGCAGCTCGACCAGACCGTCGTCGCCGAGCAAATGCAAGCTGCCGACCACCACCAGGGTGTCGCCCTTCTTGGATTCGTCGAGCAGTTTCTGCAACTGCGGCAACCAGGCCAGATTGCGCTCGGTGTTGACCAGCCGATAGGTCTCCGGCGTCTTGTCCTTCATCTCGCGCCGCGCCTTGGCGTCCAGTTCGGCCAGATCGGCGCCGCGCCACGCGCTGTGGATGTCCTCGAGCATCTCCGGCACGTCATCGGGCTTGTCGAGGAACTCGCGCAAGGCCTTGATCTGCTCCGGCAGCGGCCCGGAATCCATCACGTCGAGCTGATGGTCCATGCTCTCCAGACCGCCGGTGACCTTGCCGGCCTCGGCGGCCTGACGCATCAGGTACTGGTCCAGCCCCAATTGCGCGCTGAAACCCATCGATTGCGACACCCCGAGCACCAGCGACAGGTTGACGAACCACGGCTCCAGGCTGTCGACCTGACTCAGCGAACGGCCGTTCTTGGCCAGCACCCGGTTGAGCTTTTCGCGCAGGTCCGCCGGCAGCACCTGACTCAGCGTGCGGCCATCGGCGTACTTGGCGCGCTGCATGAAACGCTGGCCGACGGTCGGGTCGAACATGTCCTCGGGCGAGACCTCGAACAACACCTTGTCGGATACCGCAAAGGCCTGATCGATATCGGACGCGAGCGGGTAATCGCCGGGCCGCAGCAAATGGAACGAGCCGAGCAGGTAGATCGCGTTGTCGGCGTCGGAGACTTTCCACAGCAACGGCACCGGCGGCGCCTTGGCCGCCGGCGCGGCGGCGTTTTCGCCGCCGGCGATCGCCGAGGCGGACGTCAGCGACGCGCTCAACAGCGTCGCGGCGATCATCGGCAATGCGAACAACTTCAGGAACCGCATGGGTCGGGTGTGTCCTAGGTTCGGTGGGCGCGCAGTCGAGTTCGGTGCTTGTCGATTCGATCCGCGCTTACGAGGCATGCGGTGCCGCGGGCTCGGCGGGCTTGGGCGCGCTGGGTTTGTAGGTTTTTTCGCCGGCCAGGATTTCCAGATCCAGACGGTTGCCTTCCGGCGGCAGCGGACAGGTCGCGAACGCGGTGAACGCGCACGGCGGGTTGTAGGCCTTGTTGAAATCGACCACGACCTTGCCCTGCAAGTTCGGCCGCGGCACGTCGAGGAAACGGCCGGCGCTGTAGCTGGTGTGGCCGCTGGTGCGGTCGGCGAACACCAGCATCAGCTCGTCGCCGCCCTGGTCCAGCGCTTCGATGCGGTAGGTGCGGCCGTCGCGTTCGAACTCGATCGCGCCGGGATTGGGCGTGGCCTCGACGTGGCCGATGATGTTGGCCACATCGATGGTCTTGCCGGCCGCATGGGCGACGAACTTGGCGCTGATCTTCCAGTCTTCCTGCGCCGGCCAATACTCGATGCCGTTGAACCCGGCCCGCGCCGGCGCGTCGGCGTGGCGCACGCGCAGGTAGTACTGGTCGCCGCGCTCGATCACGGTCAGCACGCCCTTGCCGTCGTCGAAACCGATCTTGCTCGGGCCGGCCGGGAAATCGTCGGCGAGCAGCACCACCGCGCCCTTGAGCGGTTGCTCGTTGAAGGTCAGCGGCACCTTGCTCTCCGGCACGAAGCGCAGGCGGCCCTTGTCGAGCGAAATCATGCCGATGTGCTCGGGGCCCATCGACAGACGGATGCCGTTGTCGGAATCGCTGCCGAAATAATGCGAGCCCGGGTCGATCTGATGCAGCCCGATCAGGCTGGTCCAGCCGTCGGGCTTGAGCAGCGCTTCGCGCCGCTGTTCGCGCCAGAGTTGTTCGTCGCGGGCGAAGTTCTCGCTGGCCTGGGCCACGCTGGCGGCCTGGCGCTGGCGCTCGGCCTGCTGCTCGGGCGAATCGCAACCGGCCAGCGCGGCGCCCAGCAACGCTGCGCACAGCGACGGGGCGATCAGCGAACGCAACTTCGGTTGGACAGCGAACATCGTCAACGTCCTCGCAGGAACCAGCGGTCGATTTCGGGCAGGGTGAAACGCGCCCAGGTGGGGCGCCCATGATTGCATTGCCCGGAGCGCTCGGTGGCTTCCATTTCGCGCAGCAAGGCGTTCATTTCCGGCAAAGTGAGACGCCGGTTGGCGCGGACCGCGCCGTGGCAGGCCATGGTCGAGAGCAACTCGTCGCGGGCCGCGGCGACCCGGCGCGATTCGCCGTGTTCGCGCAGATCGGCCAGCACGTCGCGCAGCAGCGCCTCGACGTCGCCGTGGGCCAGCAAGGCCGGCACCGCGCGCAGGGTCAGCGATTGCGGGCCGCTGCGGGTGACTTCGAAACCCAACGCGACCAGCGTGGCCTCCTCGCGTTCGGCGACCTCGGCCTCGCGTTCGGACACCGCCAGGCTGGCCGGCACCAGCAAGGGCTGGGTGCGCAGGCCTTCGCCGTCGTGGGCGGTCTTGAGCTTTTCGTAACCGATGCGCTCGTGCGCGGCGTGCATGTCGACCACGATCAGGCCTTCGGCGCTTTCGGCCAGCACGTAGGTGCCGTGCAGTTGCGCGATCGCGTAGCCCAGCGGCGGCAGCGTGTCGTCGTCGCTGGGCGGCAGCCCGGGCTGCAACGCCGGCGCGTAGGCGCTGCCGGAACCGGAGTAGGACGCGCCGCCCGAATACGCCGGGCTGCCCGCGTAACCACCGGAAGCAACCGAGCCGTTGTTGGAACCGTACAAGGCCGCGTAACCGGCCTGGGTTTCGCGCACCTGCAAACCCAGCGGCGCGGTCGGACGCCATTGGTACATCGACGACGACCCGCCATCGGCGGCGCCGCCGCCCTGCAAGGGATCGCCGCCCGACGCCGACGCCGTCGGCGACATGCCGGCGCGGGTTTCGGCCAGCGCGTCGTTGAGCGTGCGATAGACGAAATCGTGAATCAGCCGCGCATCGCGGAAGCGCACTTCGTGCTTGGCCGGATGCACGTTGACGTCGACCCGGCGCGGATCGAGTTCGAGAAACAACACATACGCCGGCTGCCGCCCGTGGAACAACACATCGGCGTAAGCCTGCTTGACCGCGTGGGCGATGCTGCGATCGCGCACCGCGCGGCCGTTGACGTAGAGGTATTGCTGATCGGCGCTGGCGCGGTTGTAGGACGGCTGCGCGATCCAGCCGTGCAGGCGCAGGCCGGCGCCGGCGTGATCCACCCGCAATGCGTTCTTGGCGAACTCCTCGCCCAGCGCTTCGCCGATGCGCACGTCCGACAAACCCATGTCGATCAGGTCGCCCTCGCCTTTCCAGCGACGGGTGGCTTTGCCGTTGTGCGAAACCCGCAGTTCCACGTCGGGGCGCGCCAATGCCAGCTGGCGCAGCCATTCTTCGATATGGCCCAGTTCGGTGCGTTCGGCCTTGAGGAATTTGCGCCGCGCCGGGACGTTGAAGAACAGGTCGCGGACTTCGACCGTGGTGCCTTGCGGATGCGATTTCGGCGTGACTTCGCCGAGCCGGCCGCCATCGATTTCCAGCACCGCGCCGCGGTCTTCGCCGATCCGCCGCGAGGACAGCGCGAAGCGGCTGACCGAGGCGATCGAGGGCAGCGCCTCGCCGCGGAAGCCCAGGGTGGTGACGCCTTCCAGGTCGTCGAGCGAGGCGATCTTGCTGGTGGCGTGGCGCGAAACCGCCAGCGGTAGCTCATCCGGGGCGATGCCGTTGCCGTCGTCGCGGATGCGGATCAGGCGCACGCCGCCCTCTTCCAGATCGATATCGACCCGGCGGGCGCCGGCATCGAGCGCGTTTTCGACCAGTTCCTTGACCACCGACGCCGGCCGTTCGACGACTTCGCCGGCGGCGATCTGATTGATGAGGGTGTCGGGGAGTTGGCGGATGCTCACGGGCGCTGATTCGGTGCGCGCGGCACCGTGGGGGAATGGGTAGGGATGATAGCGGGTGGGGGGTGCGGCTGCGATCCGGAGCTTGTGGTTTGGTGGTTGGGAGAGGTCGTCCTCACCTGGAGCCCCTCACCCCAACCCCTCTCCCGCAAGCGGGAGAGGGGCTCAACATCATCCCTTCTCCCGCTGGCGGGAGAAGGTGCCCCGAAGGGGCGGATGAGGGGCGATCAGGTCGCGAAAACCCCAAAAACAAAAACGGCCCCGAAGGGCCGTCGATCAAACCAAATCCGCAACCTCAGGGACTACCGCCCCCAAACCCGCCCCCCGAAGCCTGCTGCGCCTCGGCCCGCGCCGCATACATCGTGCCCGGCGGCGGCTGACGGGTGAAATAGGTGTTGATCCCGCTCAGCACCGCCCGCGCCAGCGCGCGCTGATGCGAGGGATCGGTCAAGCGGCGCTCTTCTTCGGGATTGGAGATGAACGCGGTTTCCACCAGCATCGCCGGCATGTCCGAGGTCCGCAGCACCGCGAAGTTGGCGCGCTCGATATGCGGCTTGTGGTTGTTGCCGACGTCCTTGAGACCGTCGAGCACGTGCCCGGCCGCGTCTTCGGACGCCTTCATGTGGCCGCTCTGGGTCAGATCCAGCAACACCGACGCCAGGGTGTTGTCGGTCTGCTGCAAGCGCACCCCGCCGATCAGGTCGGCGGCGTTTTCCTTGTCGGCCAGCCAGCGCGCGCGCTGCGAGGACGCGCCCTTGAGCGAGAGCACGTACACCGAGGAGCCCTTGGCCGAACGGTTCTCGGCCGCGTCGGCGTGGATCGACACGAACATGTCGGCCTTGGCCTGCCGCGCCAGCGCGGCGCGACGCGGCAGCGGGATGAACACGTCGCTGTCGCGGGTCATGTAGGCCTTGAGCCCGGGCGTGGCGTTGATCTGCCGGGCCAGTTCGCGGCCGATCGCCAGGGTCACGTCTTTCTCGCGCTTGCCGGTCAGGCCGATCGCGCCGGGATCCTGGCCGCCGTGGCCGGGATCGATGGCGATGATCAACGGCCGCATGCCGCGGCCGCGCATCACGTCCTTCATGGTCTTGACCGCGCCGGCCGGCGGCACCGCTTCGGGCGCGGGTTCGGGCGGCGCCGTCGCCACGGTCGCGCCGGGCACCGGAGCCGGCACGCCGGTAGCGATGCGGGTGGGCACGCCGGTGGCGATACGGGTCGGGATGCCGGTGGCGACGGTGGTCGGCACCGACGCCTGCGCGGCCTGTTCGAACACGGCTTGATTGGCG